>NZ_JBYIPB010000011.1:0-111173 GCF_057706855.1 Microbacterium sp. bgisy207 | reverse complement strand
CGCGGGCTGGCTATCACGTCGTTGGCGCGTGCGTGCCCTCCGGCCGAGTCGCCGATACGATCCCAAGTACGGGAGTACCGGTGATGGGGAACGTCGATTCCGTGGAACGAGCGATCGCAGCAACGCAAGCAGATACCATTGCGGTGACGAGCGCCGACGACCTTCCTCCCGACAAGGTCAAGCAGATCTCGTGGAGCCTTGAGGCGGGCAAGCAGCACTTGGTACTCGCGCCCAGCATCGTGGATATCGCCGGCCCGCGAATCCACATCCGCCCCGTTTCAGGCCTGCCTCTCATCCATGTTGAAACGCCCCGCTTCAGCCTTGGACAGCGCCTCCTGAAGCGCTCGTTCGATCTTGTGGCCGCAACGGCTATCGCGATTCTGATCTCACCAATCCTGCTGATCGTTGCGTTAGCAGTCAGCTGGACGAGCGTAGGCCCGATTCTCTATAAGTCGGAGAGGATCGGGCTTAATGGCAAACCGTTCCGAATGTTGAAGTTCCGGTCGATGCGCGTCGGCGCCGACAAGGAGCTGAAGGCTCTACTCGAGGCACAGGGCACCAGCGAGAAGCCCCTGTTCAAAGTCAAGGATGACCCCCGCATTACTCCGGTTGGTCGCTTCCTCCGCAAGTACTCACTCGACGAGCTTCCACAGATCTTCAACGTGATCGGTGGGTCCATGAGCCTTGTCGGGCCCCGACCGCAGATAGCAGCCGAGGTAGCTCTGTATTCCGAAGCTGCGAAGCGGCGACTTCTCACCAGACCGGGAATCACCGGACTGTGGCAGGTAAGCGGCCGGTCGGCACTCGATTGGGAAGCCGCTGTTAGGCTCGATCTGTACTACGTCGAGAACTGGAGTCTCGCTGGCGACATCGCGATCCTGCTCAAGACAGTTCGCGCCGTGATCATACCTGGCGAGACCGCGCACTGAAGCGCGACACCGATGCTTCGCGTGAGCCCCCTAGGCTATGCGCGTGAAACTCTCTGTCATTGGATGCGGATACCTCGGAGCCGTGCACGCGGCAGCCATGGCCTCGATCGGACACGAGGTCGTCGGGATCGACGTCGACCAGCGCAAGATCGATGCACTCTCGAAGGGTGAGGCGCCGTTCTTCGAGCCCGGGCTGCCCGAGATCCTCTCCGAGGGCGTCGCGTCGGGGCGGTTGCGGTTCACGACCGACATGGCCGAGGCGAAGGGCGCCAAGGTCCACTTCATCGGCGTCGGCACACCGCAGCAGAAAGACGGCTATGGCGCCGACCTCACCTACGTGAACGCCGCCATCGACGGACTCCTGCCCTACCTTTCCGAGGGCGACATCGTTGCGGGCAAGTCGACGGTTCCCGTCGGCACGGCAGCTGAGCTGACGCCGCGGGTCGAGGCCACGGGCGCGACCCTCGTGTGGAACCCCGAGTTCCTCCGCGAGGGCTGGGCCGTGCAAGACACCATCGACCCCGACCGGCTGGTGTTGGGCGTTTCGTCTCGCTTCGCTCGCTCAACGACCGAGGGAGGCGACGCCGGCTCAACGACCGAGGGAGGCGACGGTCACTCGACGACCGGAGAAGAGGTCGACGTCGTCGCCGTGATGAAAGAGGTATACGCGCCGCCGGTCGCGAAGGGCACACCCTTCATCGTCACCGACCTCGCCACCGCCGAACTGGTAAAGGTCTCGGCGAATGCGTTCCTCGCGACCAAGATCTCGTTCATCAACGCGATGGCAGAGATCGCCGAGGTCGTCGGCGCCGACGTCACGCAGCTCGCCGACGCCATCGGACACGACGCGCGCATCGGACGCAAATTCCTCGGCGCCGGCATCGGATTCGGTGGCGGATGCCTCCCCAAAGACATCCGTGCCTTCGCCGCCCGCGCCGAAGAGCTCGGCCGCGGCGAGTCCGTCGGGTTCCTGCGGCAGATGGACGAGATCAATATGCGCCGCCGCGACCGGGCCGTGCAGCTCGTGGTCGACGGCCTGGGCGGATCGGTGTTCAAGAAGAACGTCACCGTGCTCGGTGCCGCTTTCAAGCCGCACAGTGACGACATCCGTGACTCCCCCGCTCTCGACGTCGCCGTGCGCCTGCACGGCCTGGGCGCCTGGGTCACGGTCACAGACCCCGAGGCGATCGCGAACGCTCAGGCGAAGCATCCGCAGCTCAACTACGTCGAAGACCGCGACGAAGCCCTGCGCGCCGCTGACGCCGTGGTTGTCGTCACCGAGTGGGACGAGTACCGCCGGCAGATGTCTCCCGAGCACGTCTCGACCCTGACCGACGGGCGCGTCATCGTCGACGGACGCAACTGCCTCGATGCCGCCGCCTGGCGCGCCGCCGGCTGGACCTACTACGGCATGGGGCGCCCGTAACGCGATTCCTCCCAGGCGCCTCGCGGAGGGACGTCTGTGGCGCGCGGTTGCCGCTCCAGCGCGTAGGGCGGGATGGTGGCATCCGGAATCGCGGTGCCGCACATTGAGAGGGTGACCGTCGTGACCGAACCGCAGAGCTGGGTGCTCATCGGCATCTTCGCGACCATCATGCTCGGCGGACTCACACTGTCGACGAACCTCATCATGCGCGCGGTCACCGCGAGCATCTCCGGCGTGGAAGGGCGCATCGACGGCCTTGACACCAAGATCGAGAGCCTGCGCGGCGAAATGAACGCGCGCTTCGACGCGATGGGAACCCGCATCGACCACCTCGACCGCGACGTCGCAGCGCTGAGCAACCGGGTCTGGGGCGAACCCTCCGGCGAGTAGCCCCGCAGCCTTCGATCGTCGCTGGGTCGACGCATCACCGCGTCGATCTCTTCGCGCCAATGTGCTACACCGCGCTACACTGCTCGATATGGACACCGTGAGCCACCGAGAGCTCCGCAACCGCAGCGGCGAAATCCTCCGCCGCGTCGAAGCCGGCGAGTCGGTGCAGATCACCAATCGGGGCAAGCCCGTTGCGCTCGTCTCACCCCTCGCACCACGAAGCCTCGATGCTCTCGTCGATCAGGGCGGGGCGCGGGGCGCCAAAGCTCCCCTATCGACACTCTCACGCATCCGGCGAACTGCATCCACGCGCGACACGCACGAGATCATCAGCGATATCCGAGGCCGCTGGTGACCGTTACCTACCTCGATACCTCAGCCGCGATGAAGCTGCTGATCGACGAGGCAGAATCCGACGTGCTCGTGCAGCAACTCACCACAACGACGCGCGACCTGGTCGCTTCGTGGCTCCTGCACACCGAGCTGCACTGCGCTGCCGGACGAAACCCCGCTCTGATCGAGATCGACGCCATCACCACAGTGCTCGACGCGGTGACCTTGATCGACATCACGCGAGGCGACCTTCTCGCGGCGGGCACGCATGCACCGTTGCGGTCGATCGACGCGATTCACCTCGCAACCGCTCTGCGCGTGGGCGCCGACGAGGTGCTCACCTACGATAATGAGCTCTCGGCGGCGGCCAAACGGGCGGGGCTGCGGGTGCTGGCGCCGGCCTAGAGGCAACCTTCTCCCCGGGGGCCGCGTGCTGAGAGACACTTGTCACGCATCTCTGGCCTCGACACGAAGATCGAGAGCCTTCGCGGCGAGATGAACGCTCGTTTCGACGCGATGGGATCCCGCATCGACCACCTCGACAGAGACGTCGCCGCGCTGAGCCGCCGGGTCAGGGCGAACCGTCCGGGGAGTAGGCATCCGTTCCCTCCGTCCGCGATAGTGTGCCTCCGTGCACTTCGAGGAGCGACACACACCGCCCGGACTGGAAGGCGTCGTCTCACGCTTCTGGTTTCTCGAAATGCCGAGAAATCAGCGTTTCGAGAAGATCCTGCCGCTGCCGTATGTGCACGTCATCGTCAATCTGTCGACTCCCTACGCCATCTGGTCCAGGGCAAGCCACCCAACACCCGTATCCCATGCCTTCGTCTCGGGCCTGCAGTCCGAGTACCTCGTGATCGAGTCACCACCCGAGATCCGCCACGTCGGCGTCGAACTCACTCCCGCCGGACTCCACGCCCTCGCGCCCGCCGCTGCGGCGCTCAGCGCCGGGCACGTCCAGGATGCCGTCGGGATCCTTCCCGGCATCGCCGACCTCATCAGCAACCTCGCCCCCGACGTCACGCCCGCGGCAGCGCTCGACACTCTTGCGAGTTACGTCCGACACACCCGCGTAGGCGACCCCGATCAGCTCGTCCTCGGCGCACTCAACGAACTCGCACGCAACCCAGCCACCCCGATCGGAACGATCGCCGACACGCTCGGCGTCTCGAACCGCACCCTCATCGCACGCTTCCGAACGGTTACGGGCACCACTCCGAAACAGCACGCCCAGGTGCTGCGATTCCACCGCTTCGTGGACTCGGTGCAGGATGCCGGAGCAACCCCCGACTGGGCAAGCCTCGCAGCCGAATCAGGCTACGCCGACCAACCCCACGTCATTCGCGCGTTCCGCCGCTTCAGTGGATGGACGCCCACCGAATACCACCGACTCGCATCCGAGTACGGACCGCAGGCCGCCCACTTCGTTCCCCTCGAACACATACCCCGCCCGGCTCAAGCACGCTCATAGGCCTCGCGCAACCACCCCTCAACGTCCGCATCGACATCATCGACCGAGGCGAGATCCACTCGGTGCGTGCACATACCCGTGACCTCCCGCAATCGGTCGCCGCCCGGCACCCCCCGAAGGTTGAGTCCAAGCGTGACCCGGGCAGCACTCGGCACCTCCACGAGAGCAAACTGCTTGCTGCGTCGCAGCGACACCCCCGTCTTCTTCGGCGCAATCTCGACATCCGGCCCTAACTCCTGCACAATCGCCACGATTCGGTCGAGAACAGGGCGCAGCGCGGCCTTCTTGCCTGAGTACTGCACCACGACGAGATCCTCGTCACTCGGAGCTTCCTGCCCGCGAGCGCGAAACAGACTGACCACCAGATTGGCGAAGCCGTGCGTCATCCCGTGCTCCGACTTCAGGTATGCCATCGCAGCGCCGTGCGACGGCGTGGCGGCAGCATCCAATACCTGGAACCACTCATCCAGCGACCTACCGGTCTTCGCCGGCAGATTGTCGATCATCGTCTGCGTCTGGGCTGGAATCTGGGAGGTGGGCGAGGCATTCTGGCTCATGAGCACACCGTACGAGGGTCGGCCGATGCCGGTCTTGAACATTCTTGATCTGCCTCGCGACCACCCACCCCTCTGGCGCTCATGTTGTGCCGCGAGCACCAGTTATTGGTACATATATACGCATGCATCTCCGCCCCCCACGCGGCTCGATCATCCCGTTTTCATCGACTCTGGGCGAGTTTTTCCCATCTGTGGACCTCGGCGGTTCAATGTCGGAGGCCAGTGTCATGATTAGTACATGCATTCGAACGGGGTCATCGAGTTCAGCGAGGCGCAGACCGCCGAGCTGACCTCGATCGTCGCTGCCGTTCAGCAGGCGGATGCCGCGCTCGCCGCCGCCGAAGCATCCCGCGTTCGCGCTCTGGCTAGGGCGGGCGAACTGGCCCGCGAACTTGCGGCGGGCAAGCCGTCCCGGGTGCGTGAGCACGACATGGCACTGCGCAGCATCGCCGCCACGATCGGGGCTCCGGCGCGTGTGTCCGACAGATCGATGCAACGCCAGATCGGTGAAGCGACACGACTCGCCGAACGCTACCCCGGCACGCTCGAAGCCCGCGAACTGGGTGAGATCACCCGCCAGCACGTCTACGCGATCCAGGATGCCGCAGCCGACCTCCCGGACGACGCCGTGCCCGCCTTCGAAGCCGAAGCGCTCGAGCGGTGCCGCCGCGACACCGTCGGCCGGGTGAAAGCTGAACTCGAGATCCTCGCCCAACGGATGCACCCCCGCAGCTTCACCGAACGCCACGCCTCCGCCCGCGAACGCCGCGACATCACGGTCCGTGGTCTGCCCGACGGGATGTCCTCGCTTCTCCTGGTCGGACCCACCCCCGTGATCGCCGGCATCGACGACCGCATGAACCAGATGGCCACCGTCATCATCGACGCCCGCAACGCCGCCAAGACTGCCATCGGCGCGGGCGAGGCGGCCGTCGGCGCGGCGGGCGCGTCCACCGTCCCAGACGACAATGCGCGCATCCCCGCTCACGTGCTCGCGACCGACACCCGCACCCGCGCTCAGATCCGCGCCGACATCGCCGCCGACATCCTCCTCACCGGATCCCCCTTCGCCGACCCCACCGCCACCGGCGACGGACCCGGCACACTCGGCGCGATCCGCGCGAAGATCCAAGTCGTCGTCCCCGCCCTCAGCCTCCTGAGGCCCGAGGGCGACGAGAACGGCCACGCAGAACCCGCCGACATCGTCGGCTACTCCCCCATCGACGCCGAAACCGCCCGCGCCATCGCCGAGGCGTGCGACACCTGGTGGGAGCGCCTCGTCGCCCACCCCGTCACCGGCGTCGTCCTCCACACCGACGGCTACCAGCGCACCGCCGCCATCGACCGGCACCTGCGGGCACGCGACCGACACTGCCGATTCCCCGGATGCCGCCTCCCCGCCATCCGCTGCGAAGTCGACCACACCATCGACTACGCACTCGGCGGCAAGACCGACATCAGCAACCTCGCCCACCTCTGCCAACGACACCACTCGATGAAACAATTCGCCGGCTGGAAAGTCAGACAACTCGACGGCGGCATCCTCGAATGGACCTCACCCATCGGAACCACCTACACCGACCACCCACCCACCCCCGGCGTGCACTTCGCACCCGACCCCTACACCCCGGGCGGGCCCCCACCCCCGGATCCCGCACCCACCGACGCACCGTTCTAACACTCCGGCTGCCGTGCGGCACCCACGCTGCCTAACCGGCGCACCTTCCCGACGCGCGGGCGCTGCCGTCGCACCGTTCTCACACTGGGAAGCTGACCGCCGTGACCGCACCACAGAGCTGGGTGCTCATCGGGCTCTTTGCCACGCTCATGCTCGGCGGAATGACCATCATGACGACTCTGCTCACCCGCACCATGACCGCATCGATCAATGGACTGCGCGGCGAGATGAATGGCCGCTTCGACGGACTGCGCGGCGAGATGGATGCATCGATCAGCGGACTCCGCGCAGAAATGAACGCCCGGTTCGACGCGATCGGAACCCGCGTCGACCACCTCGACAAGGACATCGCGGCACTCAACCGCCGCGTCTGGGGCGAGCCCTCGGGCGAATAGCACCAAGCCGTCCCCTCGCCACCACCCAGCGACCACTGGGTCAGCTACCGCCGAGCAGCCACCACCGCATCCCACACAGCATCCGCGACCTCACGCTTCGACCCCGACGCCTGCACCGCCACCTCACCCGACCGATCGATCACGGTGACCTCGTTGTCGGCCGACTCAAACCCGCGCGTCCACCCGACCTCGTTCACGACGAGCAGATCGACGTCCTTGCGTTCCCGCTTGCGCCGCGCCCGCGCGAGCAGCTCCTCACCCGTCGACGTCTCCGCCGCGAACGCCACGATCGTCTGACCCGCAGTCCGGCCGGCAGCAAGCCCCGCCACGATGTCCGGGTTCTCGACGAGCTCCAGCGTCAGACGCGAACCCTCGACCTCTTTCGTGAGCTTCGACTCCGCCGTCTCCGCCGGCCGATAGTCGGCAACCGCCGCCGCCATCACCACGACATCGGCACCGGATGCCGCATCCGTCACGGCATCCCGCATCTCCAGCGCAGTCCCCACCGAGATGACCTCCACGAGCCCCTGCGCCGCCGCCAGCACCTCACCCTCGACGTGCGCGGCAACGAGCGTCACCTCCGCGCCGCGCTCGGCCGCGGCCACCGCGAGCGCAACACCCTGCCGGCCGCTCGACCTGTTCCCGAGAAACCGCACCGGGTCGAGCGGCTCCCGCGTACCACCCGCCGACACGACCACCCGCAGGCCGGCAAGATCCGCCGACCCCGCACGCCCCGCGCCCGCGCCCCCGCTCGAATGCGCCGCCTCCAGCACCGCGAGCGCGGCATCCGCGATCTCGTCCGGCTCACTCATCCGCCCGGGGCCCGAATCGCCACCCGTCAACGGACCGTCCGCCGGCCCCACCACGTGCACCCCGCGCCCGCGCAGCACCCGCATGTTCGCCTGCGTCGCCGGATGCCGCCACATCTCCGTGTGCATCGCCGGCGCCACCACTACCGGCGCTGTCGTCGCCAGCAGGCTCGTGCCCAGCAGATCGTCGGCGAGCCCCGCGGCCATCTTCGCGAGCGTGTTCGCGGTGGCGGGGGCCACGATCACCAGATCCGCCCGCTGACCGAGCGACACGTGCCGCACCGTCGCGACATCCTCGTGCACCGAGGTCGTCACCGGGTTCCGGCTGATCGCCTCCCACGTCGGCTGCCCGACGAACCGCAGCGCGTCAGCGGTCGGCACGACGTGCACCTCATGGCCCTCGCCGATCAGGCGCCGCACCAGATGTACGGTCTTATAGGCGGCAATCCCGCCCGTGACACCGACGACAACGAACACGCGCCCAGTCTCCCACGCCATCCCCGCGACACCACCCCGATTCCGGAACCCCCATGTGCACCGTCATCATCGACGTCCCCACCGACCCGGCTGACCCGGTGCGCCTGCTCGCGATCCGCGACGAAGACCCGAACCGCCCCTGGAACCCGCTCGGACATTGGTGGCCCCCGCATCCGTCGATCCTCGGCGTGCAGGATGCCCGCGCGGGCGGCGCCTGGCTCGCCGCGGATGCCGACACCCGCCGCGTCGCCGTGCTCCTCAACCGCGCCGGCGGCGACGAGCTCCCCGACGAGGCCGTCGTGTCCCGCGGCACGCTCCCCCTCGACGCCGTCCGCGGCATCCTTCCCGGCGACCGCCCGCGGATGCGCGGATTCAACCTACTCGTCGCCGAACCCGGCCGGGCCCGCGTCATCTCGTGGGACGGTGAGCACCGCCGCGAGACCGAGATCGACCCCGGCATCCACATGATCGCCCACGACGACGTCGACGACCCCGCCACCGCCCGCATCTCCCACTGGCTCGAGCACTTCCGCACCGCGATCCCGGATGCCGCACCCACCGCATCCGACGCACCCGAGGGGCCCGGCGCAGCCCAGGGATCTGGCGCACCCAAGGGAGATACCGCCGCGGACTGGTTCGCCCCGTGGCTGCGTGTGCTCGCCCGCAGCGCCGACCTCGGTCCCGTCGACGACCGCGCGATCATCCGCGACAACCGGCCGCTCGGCTATCCCACCCTCTCCCTCCTCGTGTGCGCAGCGACCATCGGCCCGGACGACATCGAGGTCCGCTACGCCGATCTGCCCGCGCCCGGTGAGTGGGGCGACCTCCACCTGCACTAGACCCCCACCTGCGCAAGATCCCCCCCGCGCAGGACGCGACGTCCGCACGAGCGCCGGGCGTGGGGGCTAGCCCCCTGCCGCGGCATCCGACCCCGGCCTAGAGTGGGCACGGAACGCGCGAACGGGAGGACACCCATGTCGATGCCGCAACAACCGCCCGCCGGCTGGTACCCCGACCCCACCGTCCCCGGAGTCCTCCGATTCTGGGACGGCACCGCCTGGACGACCCACACCTCCGCCCCCGCGGCAGCCCCACCCGCCGCCGCGCCACAGCAGACAGCACCAGCCCGCCCGGAACCGCGCACCTCCCCGGGGGTCGACACGAACACCGTGTGGATCTGGCTGATCGTCCTGCTGCCCGTCGTGTCGTCGCTGTCGGTCCTTCTCGTGCCCTGGCGGTCCGTCCTGAACTTCGGCGGCTGGATCGCACAGTCCTACTCGCAGCCGGGCACCCCGTCCGACATCCGCCTCTTCATGCAGCCGTTCGACATCTTCTCCTCACCCTGGTGGTGGGGACTCATGCTCCTGGGCTGGGTGATCTACGGTCTCAGCGTGTGGTTCGCCTACCTGGATCACCGCGAGCTGGGCCACCGCGGCATCGACCGACCCTTCCCCTGGCCGTGGATGTTCCTCTCGATCGTCTACCCGATCGGCCGCACGGTCGTCGCCATCCGTCGCACCGGCACCGGATGGGGTCCCCTGTGGGCGCTCATCGCCGTGCAGGCGGTCGGACTCATCGTCGGCGTGATCCTCTCGGCCCAGATCACGATCATCACGCTGCAGTTCCTCAGCACCCTCGCCCGCCACGGCGGCTACTCCGGCTGACCCGGCCGGCGCGGCATTCGGCAAACGCCCCGTATCGCGCCGGTGAACAACGGGGGTGTGCAAGGCTGAGTGGGTGCGCTCCGCGGGTGAGCCACGACCGTGGCATGAGAGTTACCGCACACGACTGCTGATCAGCGACGCCGTCGTCTTGGTGTGGGTCGTTTACGGTACCCAGATCGTGTGGTTCGGCACCGGCAACGCACAACTCTCCCTGCTGCGCGACCTCCGCTTCACGGCCGTGTCGTACTGGTTCGCCTCCGCCATCCTGGTCGGCCTGTGGCTGCTTGCCCTGAGCCTGGCCGACACCCGCACGCCCGGCGTCGTCGGTGTCGGCATGACCGAGTACATCCGCGTCATCGACGCCTCCCTCGTGCTGTTCGGCGTCATCGCGATCGTCGCGTTCCTGTTCCGCATCGACATCGCCCGCGGCTACCTGCTCATCAGCCTTCCGGTCGGCATCCTGCTGCTGCTGCTTGTCCGATGGCTGTGGCGACAATGGCTGGCCGCCAAACGCCGCGTCGGGAAGTGCGCCTCCGGGGTCATCCTCATCGGCTCGCTCGCCTCGGTCGCGCAGGTCGGCCGCGAGCTCCAGCAGCGTCGCGACGCCGGCTACCTCGTCGTGGGAGCCTGCCTCCCACCCGATGACCTGCACGCCCCCGACGAGCTGCGCGCGGCGGATGCCGACATCCCGGTCCTCGGCACCTTCGACGACCTCACGCGCGTGCTCACCGACACCGGCGCCGACACCGTCCTGGTCACCAGCAGCGACGCGCTCCCGCCCGAGAAGGTCAAGCAGATCTCGTGGAGCCTCGAAGCCGGCCGCCAGCACCTCCTCCTCGCGCCGGGCATCGCCGACGTCGCGGGACCGCGCATCCACACCCGCCCGGTCTCGGGCCTGCCGCTGGTCCACGTCGAGACACCGCGCTTCTCACCGGGGCAACGCTTCGGCAAGCGCATTGCAGACCTGCTCCTGTCACTGCTCGCCGTCGTGATCATGAGCCCGCTTCTGGGCATCCTCGCCCTCGCGGTGAAGCTCTCGTCCCCCGGCCCGGTCTGCTCCCGCGAGGTCCGTATCGGCCACCACGGCCGACCCTTCACGATGCTGCTGTTCCGGACGACCCGGCAGAGCACAGACGGAGCCGACGCCGCATCGACCCCGACCCCCCTCGGGCGATGGATGCAGCGCCACGCCCTCGACGACATGGCGCAGCTGTTCAACGTCATCGGCGGATCCATGTCTCTCGTCGGGCCCCGACCCCCGCTGCCGAGGGAAGTCGAGACCTACACGGATGCCGTTCGCCGGCGCTTCCTCGTCAAGCCCGGCATCACGGGCCTGTGGCAGGTCAGCGGTCGGTCGAGCCTCTCGTGGGAGGATGCCGTCCGCCTCGACCTCTCCTACGTCGAGAACTGGAGTCTCGCCGGCGACGTCGCGATCGTGGTCAAGTCCGCCAAGGCCGCCCTGCTCGGTCGCGCGGGACGCTGAGCGCAGCGACCGCGTCAGGAGTCGTCGCGACGAGAGCGCGACGCGCGGGCATCCAGACTCACGCCGATCGCGATCCCGATACCCAGACCGACCGGCAGCCACAGACCGATGTTCTGCGTGATCACCCCGAGGACGGCGCCGATGCCGACCCCGAGGGCGATGCCCATGCTCGTGGCAACGCCCGTCTTCTTCGACGACCCGCCGCTCATCGCAGCAGCAGCACGTAGGTCACCCAGTACGCGGCGACACCCACGGCGACCAGGCCGACGCCGGTCAACACGATCCGCCCCGGCGTCCACTTCTTCTTCTCGGTCGGCTGCTCACTCATGGTTCCTCCTCGACGCTGGACATGCCACGCGGCAGCGTGCGCCTGGCCGACGTTACCGACCGGATGTGGCACATTAGTGCCAATGGCCACAAACAGCCTCCCGAGCGACCCTGTGCGAGACCGGATGAGCGACCGATGAGCGACCGACGCGCGCTCGTCGTGCTGGCGGCAGCCCTGCGCGACCCCGCCGCCGGACCAGCGACCCTCGCGAACAGGCTCCAACTCGACGAGGACGAGCTGCGCGAACACCTCGCCGTGCTCGAACGCCGGGGCCTGCTCAAGGTCACCGGTGACACGATCGCCCACCGACGGCCCGACTTCACTGTCGCGGCCGCCATCCAGCAGATCATCGACGAGGGCATCCGCGAGCTCACGGATGCCGCCACCACCGCCCAGGCGCTCGCTCGCAGCATCCCCGAACTCCTGCAGGCGTGGAGCGTCGGCGAAGCCGACGACGGCACGTCGAGTTCGACCACTGTGCAGGGCACGTGGGCGCTCGCCGACATGTGGCGCACCCAGTCCTCACGGAGCGCACCGCGGTCGGCACAGCTGTGCATCCCCTCGACCCAGATCCTGCGCGAAGCGGGCCTCGAGTACGCCGAGACGCTCTGGGCCGCACGGCCGCTCGGCGGCGAGAGCCGCATCCGTGTCATCCTCTCGGACGAGGACGCCCTCGACCCCATCAACCGGTGGCACATCGACAACGAACTCGCCGCCGGAACGTGGATCCGTACACACCCGTCACCGCCGAGCTTCTTCTGGATCATCGACGACGACACCGTGACCCTCCCCTCGACCTGGGGCGACCCCCATCCGACGCGCGTGATCGCCAGCCGCGCCGAGGAGATCGTCACCCTCGCCTCGTGGGTGTTCGAACGGCTCTGGAGCGAGGCGACCGCGGTCGACGAAGACGAGGAGCCGTGGGCGCCGATGCTCGCGCTCATGAGCCGCGGAATGACCGTCGAGGCAGCCGCCCACACACTGGGGCTGAGCCCCCGCACCGCACGCCGCCGAGTCGATCACGCCATGCGCCACTTCGGCGTCAGCAGCCAGTTCGCCCTCGGCACGGTCTGGGGAGCGCAGCAGTCCGGGCACGGTCGCGCTCCGTAGGCCACGGTCCGCACGCAGACCGCCGCCGCCCGCGCAGACCGCCGCCCGCGCCAGGGGGTGGCGCGCACACGCACGAGTTCAGTAAGGTCGGCCGGGATCGCCGACCCCTGGAGGCCCCCGTGTCTGACGATTCCTACCGCGCCACCCTCGCTCCCGACGCGCGTCGCGACCGCTTCGCGTACGCCATGCGCGAGGCGGCGCGTCCCACCGGCCCCCTCATCGGCTCGATCGTCGTCGTCGTGTTGTTCGCGTCGGTGATGGCGACCAGCATCCTGCTCGCCCTCATTCCCGGGGTCACCGCTCTCGGCCTCACACTCGTGACGACCGTCGCGTTCCTGCCCCTCTGGTTTCTGCTGTGGCTGTGGCTGCGCCTGAAAGAGCAGCGTCCCTTCGCGAGCATCGGATTCCGCACGCCCTCGCGTGCCCCCCTGCAGATCGCGCGCGGCTGCGCAATCGCCCTCGGGGCCATGACCCTCGCCGTCGGCATCGCCGTCCTCACCGGCAACATGGAATTCCTGCAGACCCAGGACGGCGGCTACGCCTACTGGCCGGCAATCGGCTGGGTCGTCGTCGCGCTGATCGGCTTCACGATCCAAGGCGGCGCCGAAGAACTCATGTCCCGCGGCTACCTCATCCAGTCCTGGATGCCGCGCGCCGGCCTGCTCGCCGCGATGATCGCCCAGACCGTCTTCTTCACGCTCGCGCACTCCCTCAACACCGGCCTGAACATCATGTCGGTCCTCTCCCTCGTGCTCGTCTCCCTCCTGCTCGGGTTCTGGGCGCTCAGCGAAGGCGGCCTCTGGGGCGTCATCGCGTTCCACGCCACCTGGAACTGGGCGCAGAACAGCCTCTTCGGCGTCCCGGTCTCGGGAATCCCGGCACAGAACTCGCTCTACGCGGTCGTCGAGACGACGGATGCGAACCCCCTCGTCTCGGGCGGACTGTTCGGTCTGGAGGCGAGTCTGATCACCGTCCTGATGCTCGCCGTCATGACGGCGGTCACGGCTGCCTTCTGGGCGCGCGGTCGTCACAATCGCGCCACCGCAGCACGCTGACTACGGCATCCGTCGTAGCTTTCGGGTCCGAAATCGTCCGGATCTGACGCAATAGCCGCGTATCTCTCATGTGCTGGATGAGAGTTCGCACAGATTTCTCTTGCCGCACCGAGCGGATCGCAGAGAATAGTCGTCAACCCGAGAGCGCGCAACATGGCTCACCCCTGACCCAGCACCAGGTGCGTACATGGACAGTAATTCACTCATCACCCTCATGGTCGGCTTCGGCGTCGTCGCCGTCCTTGGCCTCATCGTGGGCTGGGCGATGTGGGAGAGCAACAAGGCAGAGGCTGCCGCCAACCGTCACGAGCCCGCCCAGCGCGGCCCCCGCTACCCCGACATGAGCACGCCCGCCGTCACGACCGGCACCGTCCGCACCGTGACCGGAGCGGTCCGCACGACGGGCGGCGCGCCGATGCCCTACCCGTACCCCGTCGCGCAGCCGCCCGCCTACCCGCCGCAGGTGCAGACACCCCCGTCACCGGTCCCGGCACCCCAGACTCCGCTGACCCAGGGCCCGGCGACCCAGGCCCCGCTGACACAGCCGCCCGTCGCTGCAGCCACTCCGGGTATCGACGGAACGACCGAGTACGTGTTCGCCCCGATGCCGTCCGCGCAGCCCGTCACTGTCGCCGCTGCCGCGTTCGGACCCACACAGACCACGGCGTACACCACCCCCACGCCGGCCCAGGCCCCACCGGCCCCGGCAGCGGCCCCGGCAGCGGCTGCACCCGCGGCCCCCACAGCAGCCCCGACAGCGGCACAGCCACCGGCCGCGCCCGCACACGCCGCGCCGCCATCCGTACCACCCGCCGCCGCGCCCACCCAGAAACCCGGGGTCACTCCGCCCTACAGCGCCACACCCCGGGCGCCGCAGACCACGGTGTTCCGGCTCGGCCGCGTGCTCTGGGTCGATGACGACCCCGACAGCCACGTCCCGGATGTCGTCGCCCTGCACCGCATGGGCCTGACCGTGACGGTCGCGAACCACTGGGAGGCTGCCCTCGCCTACCTCGCCGCCGAGAAGTACCTTCTGGTCATCACGGACTGCGTGCGCGAGGGCGACACGATGTCGACCGCCGACTTCATCCGCACCGTGCGCCGCCACTACCCCGGCGTCCCGACGATCGCGTACGACCCGGGCGCCGTGGTGACCGGTCCCGACGCCCCCGAGCTTCCGCACGACCAAGTGGTCACCACCCCGGGCGAACTCCCGAGCGTCGTCGGTCGGATCCTCGGCCGCTGACCCCCAGAACCGTGCCGCTGGGCCGCAGAGCGTTGAGCCGCGGCCGCCGGATTATCGCACCCGCGGCAGGCCGCTGACAATCCCCCCACACGGAATGACGAACCGTGCGATCCTCATCATGGCAAGACCGCACGGAGAGTGTTTCGGGTCACTCCTCCACTGCGAAGGTACGCGCTTCGCGTGCTGCCCCCGGCTCGACGCCCCCCCCCAGATCGAGCCGGGGGCATTGTCGTGTCCGCAGCGCTCTGGTGGGGGCGTCAGCGGACCGCAGCGGTGACGGTCGTCAGGTGTTCGAGCACCTGCGTGCTGACCGATCCGAGCAGGAACCGGGCGAGCCCCGTGCGCCCGTGCGTTCCCACGACGGCCAGGCGGGCGGATGCCGCCACTTCCGTGATCACGGCGGCCGGATCCCCCTCGTCCACGTGCACCGTCACGTCAAGGTGCGGGTGGCTCTTGCGCGCCTCATCGGCCATGGACTGCGCGAACGCCTCGGTCGTCCCCTGCAGATCCGTGAGGTACATGTCGGGGTACGGCGCGATGTCGCCGGTGTAGACGACCGGCATCCACGTCGACACCACGGTCAGCGGCTCCCCGAACCGTGACGCCTCCGCCGCGGCGAACGCGAGCGCGGCGTGGGAGACCTCCGAGCCGTCGACGCCGACGACGACTCCGGCGCGACCGGTCGTGTCGATGTCGGGTACGACGACCACGGGGCAGTGGGCGCCGGCGACGATCCGCGTGCCGTGCGGTCCCCGATGCTTGTCGGTGCCGCCAGTGTGGTCGCTGCCGATCACGAGGAGCCCGGCATCCATCGACGCCTCGACGAGTTCTTTCGTCGGGTTCCCGTGCGTGACCCGCACGGTGACGTCAAGCCCGCGGGCCGTGAGCGCCTCGGCCTCCGTGCGAAGGAACGCCTCCTCGGCATCCACGGCGCGCTGGACGACCTCCTGCTCCCCGACAGCGCCGACGGCGCCACCGACGACCGACAGCAGTTCGAGACGAGCGCCGGTGCTCGCGGCGCGCGCGACTGCCCACTCGATCGCGCGGCGCGACCCCGGTTTGCTGGTCGCCCCGACGACGATCGTTGCGGGAGGGGCGGATGCGGCGGACGCGGCGTTCGCGGACATGTCGGTCATGCCCTCACCCTATTGCGGGTATCCGTCGCCCGCGATACCCCCGGCTGGGCCGGATCCTCGCCCGTCGACCCGGCATACTGACCTCATGGAGATCGACACCGGCTTCGTGACACTCGTCCTCGGCTTCCTCGGGGTGATCGTTCTCACGGCGCTCATCGGCGTCATCCTGTGGATCCGGCGCAACGCCACCGTCCGGATGCCTGCGGGCCGACTCGCCACGATCGAGATCACGCTCGCACCCGACGAGCGGGAGGCGATTGCGACACAGCTGCGCGAAGCGCACGCGGCGCGGGGTCAGGGCAGTGGCATCGCCCCGAAGCTTCCCGAGCGGGTCCGGCTCGGGCGCGTCCTCTGGGTCGACGGCGACCCCGACACGAGCATGTCCGAGACCATCGCCCTGCACAAGCTCGGCACCGGGGTCGTGAAGGCCACGCACGCGGATGCCGCGCTGGCCTACCTGTCCGCCGACAGGTACACGGCCCTCGTGTTCGGAATCGCCCCCGACAGCGACCTCGCTGCGATCGAGGCGTTCGTGGCCCGCGCCCGCACGAGCCAGCCCGGGATCCTCCTGCTCGGCTACGCGGCGCCCGGCGTCGTGACCGACAGCGCGGACTTCACCCTCGTGCGCGACCCCAGCGAGCTCGTCGCCGCCATCATCGCGCCGCTGACCGTCGCCTGACGGACACCGTCAGCCTCGGGATCAGGCACGCGGAGCCCCGGCTCGGCATCAGGCGAGCAGGGCCGCGAACCTCGGCGTCAGGAGAGCAGGGCCGCGAGCGCGTCCCGCCGATGACCGATCGCCGCATCCATTGCCGCGAACTCCGCCTCCGCGAGTCCAACCCGCCTGGCGACATCCGGCCACGTCTCGACCGCGGCGAGCACCTGCACGAGCGAGCGTCGCCACGACGACTTCTTGATCCCGAGCTCTCCCGCGAGATCGACCAGAGCTGAGGGCGCGGCATCCGGTTCGACGACCCCGAGAATCGCGGTCGAGCGCAGCCGCTCCTGCACCGGGTCCGGTTCGATATCGAAGACCGGACACAGCCGCCACGCCCCCTCCCGCCGCAGGAACCCCAGGTTGCGGAGGTGATCGTCCGTGCAGTGCACGGCAACGGCGAACGCGACGCGACGCCACAGATCCCGCAGCTGCGCACGCGCGAGGTCGCGGGACGCGCTCGCCCCGAGGATCACCCGCGCGACATCGAGGTAGTCCCGCCCGTCTCCCGTCGCGGTGCGCGCCGACCAGTACGGAATCCGCCTCTCAGCTGCGCCACCGGCCGCCGGGTCACCGTCCGAAGCCTCCGCCCGGCCGACTCTGTCGAATCGGTCGACCAGCAGCACGGCGCGCTCTCCGATCTCGATCGTCCGCACGCGGGAGGTGGCAAGGCCGGCGGCGCGGGCCAGGTGCAGCGACACCGCCTCCCAGCGGATCGCGTCGTGCTCGTCATCGGGCGCCGGGAACTTCGCGAGCAGCGCCCGCCCCTTCCGCCGCACGAGGGCCTTCGGTCTGGCACCGCCGAGCACCGCCGTGCCCGCATCCAGGAGGTCCTCGATCGCGTCGTCGCTGGACGCGTCTCCGGCGCGCACGCGATCGGCGGCACCCCGCAGGTCTCGCAGGTCGAGGGTGACCGGCACCCGGTCGGCGGGGTCCGCGAGGTAGGCCAGGTCATCGGCCGCACTCGCGCGCTGGCGGAACCGGAACGCCCCCGTCCGCGCGTCATCCGAGACCCCCAGCAGCGCATCGACGTCCGAGAGCATCGTGATGCCGTCGGCACGCAAGCGCCGGCGGATCAGCTTCTGCGCCCACGAGTCAGCGCTCGCATCGACGAACGCGCCAGGCATCGACCCGAGCACCCGCGGCCCCGCCCCCAGCGGCAGCTCCGGCGAGACCGCGAACGCGTCAGCGCGCGCCAGGTACGCCTCGTCGTACTCGAACGTCACCGCGACGGCCCGCTCGGTCACCGTCACGACATCCATCCATCCGATGGGCCCGGATGCCGAATCCGGGGTCGCCGCCGCGTCCACCCACACCCGCTGGGTCGTCGCGTTCGCCGTCACCATGGGAACCCCGGTCCCTTCGTCGCCCGACTCCCCACCCTATTGGGCCTGCGTGTCCGGGCTGAGGGGGTTGCCTCTTCGCACACCGTCGTGAGCGGCCTCTCATCGTGCACTCGGGAACGGACCAATAGGCTGCCTGAGGACAGGAGGGCTCACGACGCATGCACGACGACTCCGGGCTCGACGGCGGCACCGCCGCGGCAGGGCGCGACGACAAAGGCACCGCCGGGACTGAGCGCGCCGGCACCGCCGGGACTGACCGCGCCGGCACCGCCGGGACTGCGCGCGCCGCCGACGCCTCGGCGGGGCACGACGACGAGCTCGCCGCGACCCGGCGCGAGGTGGACGCCGAGAAGTCCCGCAGGGCGCGCGCACGCCGACGCCACCGCCGCGAACGCACCGCAGGCATCGTCTTCGCCTCCGTTCTCGGCGTCATCCTGATCCTCGGCGTCGCCGGCGCCGCCTGGATCGGCATCCGCGGAGCCCTCGCCTACGGACACATCGCCGATGCGCAGCGCTCCGCCGCGAACCTCGCCGGCTCCCTGACCGACCCCGCCGCCGCAGCCGAGGCCGTCCCGGGCCTGGCTGCCGAGACCTCGGCAGCCCGCGCCCTCACCTCGGACCCGATCTGGAACGCCGCGGAACGGCTTCCGTGGATCGGACCGCAACTGGCGGCGACCGCGACCGTCATCGCCGCCGTCGACGATGTCGCCGCGACCGCCCTCGAGCCGCTCGCCCAGGCCGCCTCCGGCTTCTCGCTCGACACCCTCCGCCCCGAGGGCGGCGCCTTCGACGTCGCCGCCATCGCGAGCCTCAGGGACGTCGCGACCACGGCGTCCGACAGCCTGTCGGCGGCGTCGGCATCCGTCGACGCGATCGACACGACCGAGCTGCTCCCGGTGCTGGCAGCCCCCGTCGATGAGGTCCGGGGGCTCCTCACCGAGGGACGTACCGCCGCCGACGCCCTGCGCCGCACGACGCAGTTGCTGCCCCTGGCACTGGGCGCCGACGGACCGCGCACCTATCTGGTGATGTTCCAGAACAACGCGGAATGGCGGTCGCTGGGAGGGATCGTCGGTGCCATGGCGATGATCCGCACGGATGCCGGCCGCATGGACCTCGTCGACCAGGGATCCTCGTCGGACTTCACGCGCTACACGGATCCCGTCCTGCCCCTCTCGGAGGAGATCCTCGGGATCTTCGTCGACAAGCCCGGCGTCTACATCCAGAACGTCACCCAGATCCCCGACTACACGATCGACGGGCCGCTGGCCCGGGAGATGTGGCTGCGCGAGACCGGCGTGAGCGTGGACGGCGTCCTGAGCCTCGACCCCGTCAGCCTGTCGTATCTCCTGGAAGCCACCGGTCCGATCACGCTCCCGACCGGCGAGCAGCTCACGAGCGAGAACGCCGTGCCGCTGCTGCTGAACGAGGTGTACGCGCGCTACCCCGACCCCCGCGAGCAGGACGCCTTCTTCGCCGCCACCGCCGCCGTCGTGTTCCAGACCATCGCCGACGGCGCCGCCGATCCGGCCGCGCTCGTGGACGCCCTCGTGCGTTCGGGCACCGAGCGGCGCCTGTTCTTCTGGAGCGCGAACCCCGACGAGCAGGCGATGCTCGACGGCACGACCCTGCAGGGCACCCTCCCGGTGACGGATGCCGCGACCACGCAGTTCGGCGCGTACCTCAACGACGGCACCGGCTCGAAGATGGACTACTACATGCAGGCGGCTCCCACGGTGGGCTGGTGCACCTCGAACACCGGTGAACAGCTCGCGACCCTCACCGTCTCGCTCACGAGCACCGCGCCGCCGGATGCCGCAACCAGCCTCGCGCCCTACATCACCGGCGGTGGCAGCTTCGGCGTCGAACCTGGCGTCACACGTACGGTGGCCTACCTCTACCTGCCCGAGGGGTCAGAACTCGTCTCGAGCACCTCGTCCGGCGTCGGATCGACCCCCGGCTTCGGACAGGGATCCCACGACGGACGACCCGTCCTCGTGTGGGAGAGCTTCCTCGAGCCTGGCCAGACCACGAGCGCGACGATCCAGGTCCGCACTCCGATGACCGACGCGCTGCAGGCGCTCGTGACCCCGACGATCGGCGGCACCGGAATGATCGAGGCAGGCGCGTGCCCGATCACGACCACCGACGAGGGATAACCCTTCCGTAACACACACGACACTCGGGCCCGGCCCGATCTGACTAGGATCGGGCATCATGAGCAGCCCCTATGAACCGCGCGACCCCCGCAAGTCCCGCAACTGGCTGCTCTACGTCGGCGTGGCGCTCCTTGCCTCGGGCGTGGGCGTGCTCGTGTACGCGGCGTTCATGCACTACGCCGCGGCGATCCGCTGACGACTCTGATCCGCTGACGAACCTCAAGCGGCCTTCACGCGACGCCGCTGGCGGCATCCGTCGATGCCGACCCGGACGCCGGGGTGGGTTCGGCGGTCACCAGGATCGGGAGATGGTCACTGAGCCCCTGGGGCAGGGTACGCACGGTGTCGATCGTGAAGCCGACCGACGTTGCGAAATCGTAGTGTCCGCGGAAGAACCGATATCGGGTGTAGGTGCGAGAGTCGCTGAGGTTCAGCTCGTACCCCTGGTCGCGAACGTGCTGACCGAGGCGCTCCTTGAAGACCGGGTAGTTGTAGTCGCCGACCATGAGCTTGGGAAGTCCCTCGCCCAGGAGGTCGAGCTCGGCCAGCGCCGTGCGGATCTGGTGCCTACGGAGGGAATTCAGCGCCGTCAGCGGGGCCGCGTGAAACGACGCGATCACAATGTCGCTGCCCGCGTCGATGTCGCGAAGACGCACCCCGAGCAGCCGTTCCTCCGCGGGCTTGAGGACCATATCGTGCAGCGACTTCTTCAGCGCGATCGCGCGCACATCGACGGCGCGGTAGGTGTTCTCGCGATAGTAGACGGCAAGGCCCAGGCGATTGCGCTGCGTCGAGTCGGCGAGCACGAGGCCGCTGATCTCATCCGGGATGTCGGTCGTGTCCGCTTCCTGCAGGCACAGCAGGTCGGCACCGTGGCGTTCGACGAGTCCTCGCAACTCGGTCGCGGCGCGGTGCTTGCGCAGGTTGTACGAGATGACCTTCATGCCCCTCCCACGATAGAGGGGCGCGGATGCCGACAGCGCCCTCCGCGCTGGAGATATCCCCAGTGTTTGGTATCGATGGTCCTCCGCGCCGGACCCCAGATTGCTCCGATAGAGTTCGGACGTGCCCCCCGCGAAGATTCTGCCCGGCTGGGCGATCGCGACGATCGTCGGTGTCGGCGTGCTTCTGCTGGCATCCATCGCCGCCACCATCTGGATGTTCTTGAACAACTGGGTCCGTGACCTGACGGCGACGGCCCCCGCGGTGGGCACGACCATCATCGCGCCCGAAGAGTCGAAGGCTGCCCTCGCGCTGCCGTCGCTTGCCGAGGGAACCGACGAGCACGCCGCAACCGCGTACCTCGCCGCGCAGCCCACGGCCTACTGGCTGACCCCCGAGATCGATCCGGTCGGCGAAGTGGGCGCGCGCATGGAGAATCTCCTGAACGAAGCCCGGACACAGGGCAAGCCCTTGGCGATCGTCGTCTACGGTCTTCCGGAGCGCGACTGCAGCGCCGGCCTCTCTGCCGGTGGACTCGATGACGCCGCCTACGACGAGTGGACGCGAATCATCGGGGATGCCTTGCGCGCGGCGCCCGACATCCAGAAGACCGTCGTGCTCGAGCCCGACAGCCTCGCCCTGGCTCCCGAGTGCGGCAACGTCGCGCAGCGCACGGAACAGCTGCGCGACGCGATCGCGCGGCTTGCCTCGACGAACACGTGGATCTACGTGGACGGCGGCCACTCGACGTGGCTGCCCGCGGCGCGCATGGCCGAGCTGATCAACGGCCTCGGCATGAACGGCGTCATCCGCGGCTTCGCCACGAACGTGTCGAACTACAACGACACGGCACTCGAGTTCGACTACGCCCACCAGCTCTCGGGGCTCACGGGCGGCCTCAACGCCGTCATCGACACCTCCCGCAACGGTGCCGGATCCAACGGCGAATGGTGCAACCCGCCCGGCCGGCTCATCGGCGCGCCCGGCGGGACGTACGGCGACGACGTCGTCGACACCAACCTGTGGATCAAGCCGCCGGGCGAAAGCGACGGCACCTGCAACGGCGGGCCCGTCGCCGGCGCGTGGTGGCCGCAGGCCGCAGTCGAGCTCACCCGCAACGTCACCCTGCCCTGACGCGCGGTCGCTGGGCCCTGACGCACGGTCGCTGGCACTGACACACCGGCCTGCGCTGCGCCCGGCGGTCCATCCGAGGGGAGCCCGCGGCACGCTGCCACGCCGACGGATGACCGCACCGGCGGTGCACCGGCCTGTGTACGATCAAGAGATGAGGCCGCGAACACCTGGGACTGTGCGGCCGTGACACGATGGGGCCCTGACCCGCAGCGGCCGTAGCCCTCCGTGGCTCCTGGAACAGCACCCGGCGGCACAGCACCCCCGGCCCGACGCGAAAGAGACGACCGAGCATGAGCACTGACGCGGGGGTGAGCAAGACCGCCGTCATCGTCGAGGACGACCCGCAGATCCGGCACATCCTCGCCGAGACGCTCGAAGCCGCAGGCTTCTCGACGGTCTCGGTCGGCAACGGCATCGACGGCGTGCGCGCCGTCCTGTCGTATCAGCCGCTCATCACGACGCTGGACGTCAATATGCCCGGCATCGACGGCTTCGAGGCCGCGCGCCGCATCCGGGCACAGAGCGATACCTACATCATCATGCTCACGGGCCTCGAGGACGAGGCGGATGTCGTCCTCGGCCTGGGAGCGGGAGCCGACGAGTACATCGTCAAGCCGTTCCGCCCGCGAGAGCTTCGCGCCCGGATCGAAGCGCTGTTGCGTCGCCCTCGGCAGTCTCCGACGGCCGCGCAACCACCGATCCAGGCCCCATCCGGACCGTCGTTTCCGGGAGCTCGATCGGCGATCGGCGGCCAGCCCGCCCAGCCGGCGGCGGTACCGGGAGTCATCCCGTCCGCACCGAACCAGCCGTTTGCCACCGTCGACGCGCACGGCGGTGTCACGCCCGGACAGAATCCGTACATCGTCACTGCCGACACCGGCGCCGAGGGCGGCGAGATCCCCCCGCTGCGTCCACCGCACGCCGGAGCACCCGGCACGCAGGCCCCGTTCCCGCCCGGGCAGCAGTCGCCCCCGCAGCCCGGCTACCCGAGCGCACCTCCCGGCTATCCTCAGCCGGGGCAGCAGGGATACCCGCAGCAGCAGTACCCCCCGGCGCCGCAGGGCCCCGTCGACCCGCCTGGCGCCCCCGGAAACCAGCCGCCGCCGGGGTCCCAGCTGGTCGCGCGCACGCCACCGAACATGCCCATGCCGGGGCCGGGCGGACACCAGCTCGGCCCGAGCACGATGCGCCACCGCGATCTCGTCCTCGACCCCGACTCTCGCATCGTCATCGTCGGCAATCGCGAAGTCGAACTCACCCGCACGGAGTTCGAGCTGCTCGCAACCCTCATGGAGTCCAAGCGTCGCGTGCGGAGCAAGGCGGATCTGACCCTCGTCCTGCGCGGCGAGTCCTACGTCACCTCCTACTTCGTCGGCGACGCCGACAAGCGTGCCATCGAAGCGCATATGACGAACCTGCGTCGCAAGCTCGGCGACGACCCCAACAACCCGCGCTACATCGAGACCGTGCGCGGCGTGGGGTATCGGATGACCGCCGAGAACGTCGCTCCGCCGCCGGGCCACTGACACGGCCGGGACCGCTCACGCATCACGCTCGCGCTGAGGCCGCGCGCCGGCGCCGGGCTTCAGACCTTGTAGCCGTACTGGCGACGGAACAGCTTGAACGCCATGAGCAAGGTCTGGATCACGGTCACCACGCCGACGATCGGCCAACCGACCCACAGGATCGATGACTGCACCACCGGGTCGAGCAGCGACCAGATGAAGGTCATCGCGATGGCGGTGATCACGAGCAGGATGAGGGGCACCCAGTGCCCGAGCGAGAAGCCGCCGCCGCGTTCAGCCTTGGCCTGCGCTGCCCAGTTGTCGACCTTCTTGCGGGACAGGAACGACGACCATGACCTCAGGAAGTGCCCGATCCTGATCCACATGAAGATCTCGGCGGGGAACACCAGTGCCGAGAACAGGATGTCGCGCTGGTTGACGTACTTCATCGTCAACGCGACACGCAGGTTCAGCAGGGTGGCAACCAGCGGCGGGATCAGCCACCACGGGGAGAACACGAAGGCGTTGATCGACAGCGATGCAGCCAACAGGGTGAGGAACGCGACACGCACGAACAGGTTGGTGAGCATGCCGAAGTTCTCGAACCACCGCAGTCGCAGGTTCGGGTGGAAGGGCTGACCCTTCGTGTCACCGCGCTGACCGGGCCACATGAGTTCGATCGCGCCGTACGTCCACTTCACCTGCTGGGCGTCGTATCCCTTCAGCGTCGTCATGCCGCCCACACTCGCGCGCGCGTACGGGCTGATCTTGGTGAGGTATCCGGCGCTCTTGATCTGCAGCGACAGGAGCGAGTCCTCGACCTCGCTGTCTTTCACCCAGGGTGTGCTCTGGTGATTCGCGCGCATGACATCGCGCAGCGCCGCTGTCGAGAAGATCGAGAACTGACCGCCGAGCACCGCCATGTTGCGCCCGCGCAGCAGGTTCTGCAGGTTGAAGGCCGCGAACTGGGTGCGCTGACCGGCGATGAGGAACTTGGCGACGAGTCCCTTGATGGGGCGATCGTCGATCGTGTAGATCGCCGAGATGCCCCCGATCCGGGAGTCCCCGACGGCCTCGGTCTCCAGGTACTCGACAGCTCTCTCGTCCGCGATCGTGTCGCCATCCACCCCGAGCAGGTAGTCATACCCCTCCACGAGCGCGTACCCGTAGTTCAGGGCGCCGACCTTCTTGTCGGGGTTCTTGCCGATGTCATGGATGAAGACCTCGGTGAACTGCTCGCCGAGGTCGGTGACGACCTGGTGCGGACCGGCGTACTGCGAGGCGATCGCCACGGTCGCGTCGGTGGTGTTGTTCACGACGACGTGGATGACATCGGGGACGCGGGTCTGGTGGAGAAGACCCTCGAGCACGCCCGCGATGGATTCTTCCTCGTTGTAGCACGGGATGACACAACCGATCGTGGAGCGGTGCACGGAGATGCGTTCGAGCACCGACTCGAACTCGTCGTTGAACTCCACGTGCGAGGTTTCGACCTGCGCATTCGGGAACCGGGGGTCGTCGTACTGGGGCTGCGTGTAGGGGGGCTGCGCGTACTGCGGCTGTGCGTACGGCTGCTGACTGTACTGCGGGTCGGCGTACTGGGGGCCCGCGTACGCGGACCCGGGATACTGCCCGATCGCGGGCTGTCCCTGCTGCGGGTACGGAGGAACGTACGGGGCTTCCCAGTGGGACATCAGCACGCTCCTTCCCTCGATCCGCGCGCCACAATAAGTGCTGCTACCACACTGCTACACTCGGCTCAAGCATCCGGTCTGTTGTCGAAGAGCATCACCTCAGGTTTTCCGCAAGAAAACCCCCGGTGAACACCCGAGGCCCCGAGAAACAGAAGCGCAAAATGAGTGTACTGGAGTTGTTCGCTCTCCTGGCGGTCGCTCTTGTCATCAGCGCCCCGGCGATCGTCCAGTTCCAGGCGCAGCCGGCTCCCAACTGCGGTCGCGCAGCCAGGCGCCTGTTCCTCCGCTTCTCAGCTGCGGCAGCGCTGAGCGGAGTCGTCGCGGGGATCACGAGCGCTCTCGTTCCCGATCACCCCATTCCGATCGTGATCGCGACAGCGAACGCGGCGCTGGTCGGAGGGCCCGCATACTTCTGGGCGGGCATGCGGCAGTTGCGAGACCAGTCCGTCGCGCCCGGATGGCTCGCTTCCGGCGCGGTCGCCGTCACCTTCGTCACCAGCGCCACCGTCACAGCGGTGATCGGCGGCCCGACGGATGGATTCGTGTTGCGGCTGGTCCTGGTGGCACTGGGCTGCGGGGGCATCGCCGTCGAAGCGTTCACTCCTCCCGCGCGCACCATCCCGGCGTTCCGACTGATCGGCGCGGTGTTCGCGCTCTACGCCGGATACTCGGCGGTGCGCACCTTCCTGTACTTCGCGGTCGGCGAGCAGGCACCGGTGTTCCAGGCGCTGTTCACCCCGCTCGCAGCATCCGCCATCAGCATCCCTCTCGTGGTGGTGCTGTGCGTGGCCGTCTGGTGGAGCGAACGCGCGCTCGAGACCCGCGCCGCGCAGATCGAGTTCCAGATCGATGCGCTGCGCTCGGCGATCGCGATACGCGACGCCGTCACCGTGTACGAGGTCTGCATACCGGACCTCTCCCTCATCCGCGCCGCGTTCGGCGGCCCTGCCGCCGCCGCGGTCGACCGCGCGGCGTCGGTCGCACTTCACGAGGTCCTGCCGGATGCTGTGCACCGGGCCCGCACCGGTCGTCACTTCGTCGCCCTCGAGGGCGACCAGCGCGTCGACGCGATCGAAGATGTCGTGAAGACGGCGGCCGCCCGCGCCGTCCCCCACCTCGACTACCGAGAAGCCATCGACGTGCGGGTGACACGGTCGACCGTGCGCTCCCCCGAAGAGCTCGCCCGTGTGTGGCCGGATGTCATCCCCACCGGCGACCTCAGCGCGCAGACACCCACGGCGGAGCGTGCTGTCGCGGCACCCTGACGGCTTGTCTCCGGGCGCCGACGGAACGCCGGCTCAGCCCTGGGGCGCCGTCGTCGGCTCGTTGGAGACGATGTTCAGCGTTCCCTGGTCGTTGTAGATCGCGATCGGCAGGTACTGGTAGATCGTCTGCTGCGCGAACGATGCGTCATCGTTCGCGGTGCCCTCGACGTAGATGCCGAACGAGAACTGCAGCGTGACACCGTACGTGTCAGCCGGGAGCATGAAGATCGTCGTCTCCGGAACGAGCAGACCGCCCTGGAAGCTGTTGAGCAACAGCCCTCGATCGGACCGCAGCGTGTCCGGCGGCACGAGCGTGCGCGGATCTGCGGCGAACTGGAAGGGCTGCTGCACCATCCCCGAGGTCTGGGCGGTCTGCGACGTGATCGAAATCGACGAGATGTACACGCGGCGCTTCTGCGCAAGCACCGCCTTGTCATCGACGCGACGGTCGTAGGCGTTGATCGCGAAGCCGAAGACCTTCTCGTTGTTGGGCGTCCACTCGCGGGTTCGCTTGGGGTCGGCAGCCCACACGTCGAGCACGACCTCCAGATCGGATGCGACATCCGTCGTGAGAGAGACCGAGCCGTCATACGAGAACAGCGAGTCGAAGTCCATCGTCGCGGTGGTCGCGACCGGCTGGGGGATCGGTGTCGCCGTCGAGGCAGCGCCCGGCGCCTCGCCCTGAATCGAGTTGAAGGCCTCGACGATCTGTTGGCATCCGGTCAGCGACGACGCGCCCAGAGCCAGTGCGGCAGCACCGAGCACGACGCGACGCACGACGCGCGACGCCTGCGTGGTGGTAGCCATGGTTTCTCCTTGAGAGGGCCTGCGAGAGGGCGAGCGGGCGGGAAATCCGCTGGTTCTCGAGGGCTTATGGCGGGTTCCACAAGCCTGGTGCGCTGGAAGTATACGATACGAACAATGGCTCGAACTCAACGCCGTCCAAGGGGGAGCACAAGGTGAGCGCAAGGGACGCGCAATTCCGCGACGTCGACGGCGCGACGATGCGAGTACGATCCATCTGGCTCACCCAGCTCTCCCTCGGCGTCTCGATCATCGTCATTTCGGTCGTGGCGCTGGGCTATGAGCCGGAACTGTTCCAGTCCTGGCTGATGCTGACGGGCGTTGCCATCGTGGTCGTCGCGACGGCGGTCACCCTCCTCACCCCATGGGGCCGGCTGCCGCGGTGGGCTCCGCTGGTCATCCCCTTCGCCGACATCGTCGCGATCGGTTTTCTGTCAGGATCGTCGATCCTGCCACTCGGCTTCTTCTGGGTCTTCCCGGTCATGTGGATCGGGCTGCACTTCACCAGGTGGGCGTTGGGCGCGGCGATCGGGACGATCGCGGCCTCCCTTCTGATCGAGGCGGCGACCTCGACGGAACCGCCCGGAGCCGTGGAGCTGTTCACGGTTCTGCTGGGCGTGACGTTCCTGGGCATCACCGCGAACATCACGATGCGACAGACGCGAGCGTTCAAGCGCCTCCTGCTGGGCCAGACCCGCAGACTCGAGACCACACTCGAGCGTGTCTCGAACGCGGAACGCAGCACGATCGAACTGATCAACGGGGTGGATGTCGGCATTCTGCGCTTCGCTCGCGACGGTTCCCTGCTCGCGGCGAACACCACCTACGCGCGCCTGTACGGCACAGACCCCGAGGATCCGCACTCCCCTCCCACCTCCGTCGAGTACGCGTCGCTGCAGGGATCGGCGATCCCGGCATCCGAGCGGACGTTCGCACGCGCCCAGCGCGGCGAGATCTTCCAGGATGCTCGCGTCTGGCTCTTCGACGCGGAAGGCACGTGGCGCGCACTGTCGGTGACGACCATGCCGCTCACCTCGTCTGCCGACGACTCCGCCTCCACGATGCTCGTCGCCCACGACATCACGGCGGTGACCGAGGCCGAGCGTGAGCGGGAGCGCATCGCCGCAGTGGCATCGCATGAATTGCGGCATCCGCTCACCGTCATCATCGGCCATGCCGACCTCGCGCTCGAAGAGGAGGACGAACTCACCCCGAAGATCCGGGAGCATCTCGAGACGATCCTTTCGGCGAGCGAACGGATGCTGGGGATCGCCTCGACGATGCTGCAACGCTCACGAAGCGGATTCACCCCCACCCAGGACCGCCGCTCGTTCGACCTTGTTCCGATGCTCGTCGCCGTCCGCGAAGCGTTCTCGGCGACGGCCGGCGAGCACGGCGTCACCCTCGACGACGATCTTCCCGCTCACCTGCCTATGGACGGCGACATGTTCCGTCTTCGCCAGGTGCTCGACAACGTCGTCAGCAACGCGGTGAAGTACACCCCCGCGGGTGGCTCGGTCCGCATCTCCGCGGCGATGGACGGCGACACCGTCGTGGTCGTCGTCGCGGACACCGGGATCGGCATCGCACCGGAAGACCTCGAGCACGTCTTCGACCCGCTGTTTCGCAGCACACGCGCGCAGGAGCATGCAACCGGCACCGGTCTCGGACTCGGCATCGCGCGCGAGATCGTGACCGCCCACGGGGGGACCGTCACCGTCACCAGCGAGCTCGGCGAGGGCACGACGGTCACGCTCCGTCTCCCCCGTTCCGCTGCACCGGAGTGATGATGCCCCCGCACCTCCCCACCGCCATGCCCTGGCCCATCGACCTGCCCTGGCCGGACCTGGGCGGCGCCAGCATCGGCCTTGCCCACGCGACGATCGCCACGCTCGGCACCATCATGTTCGTCGGTCTCGCCTTCCTCGCCCGTCCGCGCCGTTCGACGCTGCTGTGGTCGCTGACCTTCATGGGCATCATGGTCGCGTGCTTCGGCTACCTGGCGGCCACGGCCGCCGAGTCCGAGGAGCTTCGACGGGGGTCGCTGGGGCTGCTGATGGGAGCCCCCGCGCTGCTGTGGTCGGGACTGCGAGCCCACCGCCGCGTGCCGAGCCTCGCGTGGATCAGTCCCGTGCTGGCCGCGGTCTCGATCATCGCTCTCCTGGCCGCCGGGGATTCCGGATGGTACGGCCTGGCGTACCGCGTCGTCTTCTTCGGCTCGTCGATCTTCGGTGTGCTCTTCCTGCTCGAGTGGCGCCGGATCCCCGAGCGATCCGAACGTCTGCTGTGGCCTGTCGTCATCTGCTCGGCGGTCTACGCCATCGCCGGCGTCGCGGTGCTGCTCGGCGCGGTGTTCGCGCCGCTGTCGACGGCTGATTCATTCACGTCGACCCGCATCTTCAACTCCGTCGGGATGCTCGTCTACATGACCTGCGTGCTCGTCTCGCTCGTCCCGCTGGTCACGCCGGGGGCTCACTCGATCAGCGCGGGTGCCGTCCAGAACGACTGGGGCAGGTTCCTCGCGACCGCACGGGAGCGGCTGGATCGGGCCCACGCCAGACACGACACCACGTGGTCGCTGCTGCGCATCGAGCTCGATGACGCCGAAGACCTGCACGCGGCCGGCGGCACCTCGGTCTTCGGGCGCTTGATTCGCGACATCCGGACACGGGCGCGCGCCGTGTTCCCGTCGGACGCGGACATTGCGATCACGCCGGACGGGGCAGTGGTCGTGCTGATCTCGCGCCCCGAGCGGATCGTTCGAGAACTCGTGCGGGAGGCGCTGGGCAGGATCGCTCTCCGTGACCCCGCGGCTCCCATCACCGTGACCACCACCGCCAGCATCGGCTGGGCCAGCGTCGCGGTGTCGGGCTATGACCTCGATGCGCTCCTGGCGGCGACCGCCGAGGCGTCCGCGGCGGCCCGTGCCGAAGGCGGCGACCGCTGGGAGCGCGTCCGGGCGTGACCCCAGCTTCCGTGCCCCATCCCGCCGAACCCACACCATCCCCGCCGAACCCACACCTTTCGCGCACCGAACTGTGGGGGTTGGCGCGCGATCGTGTGGGTTCGCGGGGCTGGATGGCTACTGCTGGGCGATGGCGATCGTGAGGGTGTCGGAGGCCGTCTGCTTTGCGTACTCGTTCGAGGTCGGCGTCGTCTGCACCAGGAAGTCGTAGGTGAACTGCACCGTGACCGAGATCGTGTTCGCCGGCACCGGGCCCACAGTGAAGTTCTGCGAGTAGCTGTAGGGCGAGAGCACGAGGTAGCCCGGGTTCACGCTCGCCGCGTCCACCTGCGGATCCAGCGGTGCCAGATCGCCCGTCTCGCTCTGCGGCACCGCGACCATCGTCGCGCGCTGCAGATAGACCTTCTGACCGTCGTTGGGCTCAACAGTGGTGATCAGCGACAGGCTGATCGGCTTGAGAGCATCCGCGGTCCACTTGTCCATCGACAGCGTCGACCAGTAGTCGACGGTCGCCTTCACCGCGCCGGCTTGCAGGTCCCGCTGGGTCGCGCCGCTGGACAGGTCATTCTTCACCGGCGGCGCGACGGTTTGGCGCGTGAAGGTCGGCGACGGACTCGTCGTCTCATACCCCCAGTTGTTCCACGGGGCAGGTCCGCACCCGGCGAGCGCGACCGGCAGCGCGAGGAGCCCCGCGACGGCGCCCGTTCGCAGAGCAGTCCGGACACGGCGACCGACACGGATGCCGACGCTCGCGTCGTTGCGACCAACGGCCTTCATCTCCATCCCCCCTCGGGATAACGCATGGCACCCCGCACGGGGTGGGTTCAGTCTACGCATCCGTGACGCACGGCCCTCCCTGTTCGCGAGGCACCCAGCCGCCGCTCGCTCCCGCGCTCAGTCGACGTCGAGATCTCGCCGCGCCCGCGTCTGCACCGCCCGCTGCCCGAGCAGGTCGTCGGCCGGGTACCCCACCTCGGTCAGGGTGAGCCCGCGCGCGGCGAGCACCTTGACCTCGGGGACACGGGCCAGGTCGTCACGGATCCGTACGAGATCGTCGCCACTCAGCCGTCCCTGCCCGACCGCGACGCACCCGCCGACGAGGGCGCGCACCATGCTGTGACAGAACGCGTCCGCGCGGATCGTCGCGACCAGCACTCCTGCCTCAGTGCGCACCCAGCCGAAATCGAGCAGCGTCCGGATGGTCGTCGCCTCCTCGCGCGGTTTGCAGTAGGCGGCGAAGTCGTGCAGGCCACGCAGGGCGGCGGCGGCGGCATCCATCGCTGCGACGTCCAACTCCCCGCGCACGACCGTGGTGCGGTGACGCTCGAGCGGGTCGTAGGGCACCCGATCGTCGGCGACGCGGTACTCGTAGCGCCGCCACACCGCCGAGAACCGGGCATCGAAGCCATCCGGAGCGAGGGATGTCCGCGTCACCGCGACATCCGGATAGGCGCCGAGTACTCCCCGGATGCGGCGGGCGAGCGCTGCCACGCCGTCACCCTGCTCCTGCTCCTGGCCGCTGCGCCGGCGCGTCGACGCCAGCCGCGCGGACTGCGCGTCATCGACATCCAGATGGGCCACCTGTCCCGTGGCGTGCACCCCGGCATCCGTGCGACCTGCCACGACCAGCCGCGGCTCGCCGCCGAGCACGCGTGCGATCGCGCCCTCGATCGTGCCCTGCACGGTGCGCTGGTGGGGCTGCCTCGCCCACCCGCGGAAGTGCGAGCCGTCGTAGGAGATGTCGAGCCGGATCCGCACCGCTTCAGCCTAACGAGCACCCGGCTCATCCCCAGGGAGGAGGGGACGCCGCGGACGTAGACTTTGGGTGCCCGAACCCGCATCGCCGCGGCTCACGCTCCGAACCGGGAGCCTGCCGCACGCCGTCCCGACCGAGCCACGCCCGATGTCCAGCCCCCTCCCCACCGACCGCGCCGCCCGCGGTGCCGCCGGCAGCGCCCATCTGCCGGGGCTCGACGGCCTGCGCGCGCTCGCGGTGATCCTCGTGGTCGTCTACCACCTGTTCCCGCAGTGGTGGGTCGCGGGCGGCTTCATCGGGGTCGACGTGTTCTTCGTGATCAGCGGGTTTCTGATCACCACCCTGCTGCTGCGCGAACGCGACGCGAACGGGCGGATCAGCCTCGTCGGGTTCTGGAAACGACGCGCCAGGCGGCTGCTGCCTGCCCTCGTCCTGCTGTTGCTGGTGTGCTCCACTGCCGCATGGGTCATCGGAGGGGATGTCCTCGTGCGCCTGGGTGCGCAGATCCTGGGGGCGCTGACCTTCAGCTACAACTGGGTCGCGATCCTCATCGGCGAGGGGTACTTCGGCGGCTCGACCCCCGAGCTGTTCCGCAACCTCTGGTCCCTGGGTATCGAGGAACAGTTCTACGTGCTGTGGCCTCTGGTGCTGCCGCTGGTCCTGCTCCTTCCCCGCACCTGGGCACGCGTCACTGCCGCAAGCGCGCTCGCGGTGGCATCCGCCGTGTGGATGGGGGATATCGTCGCCACCACGGGCGAGGTCAGCCGCGCCTACTACGGCACCGACTCGCACGCGTTCGGCATCCTGCTCGGCGTCGCGATCGCCTTCGGACTGCATCGGCTGCTCACCGCACCCTCGCTCTGGATGCAGCGCGCCGCCGTCCGCCGCGGCATCGGGGTCATGGGCGTCGCGGCGGTCCTCGGCGTGATCGGCATCTCACTGATTCCCCCCGCCGACACGATCCGGACCTTCCCGCTCACGATCGCGGCAGCCAGCATCCTGTCGGGGCTGGCGATCATCGCGGCAGTGTGGCCGCACGGCAGGTTCGGGCACGCCCTCGACATCCCGCCGCTGCGGTGGATCGGCGAGCGTTCGTACGGCCTGTACCTCTGGCACTGGCCGCTGCTGGTACTGCTCGTGGCCGCGGTACAGGGCACGGCACCGGAGGCGGGAGTGCCGGTATGGGTGGGAGTGGTCACCCTCGGACTGACGGTCCTCATCGCCGAGGCCTCCTACCGACTCCTCGAGACCCCTATCCGACGTCGCGGGTTCCGTGACACGTGGCGGCAGGCGCAGGCGGCTGTCCGCATCGAGTCGCGGGCGCTCTGGGCCTCCGTCGTCGGCGGCCTTGCCACCGCCGCCCTGGTCGCCGGTACGCTCGCGGGAGCCCTGAGCGGCGCGACGGTCTCATCCGGCGAGGCCGTGGTGGCGCAGGGTCAGGCTGCCGTCGACGCCGCGTCGGCGAGTCCCACGCCGACCGCGGATGTCGCTCCCGAGCCGGACCCCGCCCCCGCACCCGGCACGTTCGCCGACGGCGCGCGGCGTCCGCCGGCGCCGTCCCCGACACCGATTTCGGGGAGCGACGTCAACGCCGTCGGCGACTCGGTGATGCTCGCCGCGGCGCCGTCCCTGTTCGACACCATGCCCGGCATCCGTCTGGATGCTGCCGAGTCCCGCTCGTCCTGGGCGGGCCCGGGCATCGTCGGCGCGTGGGCGAACGCCGGCCAACTCGGCAGGTACCTGGTCATCGCACTCGGCACGAACGGTCCGATCAGCTGGGATGCGTACGAGCGCATGGCCGCAACAGCAGGCCCCGATCGCACCCTCGTGCTCGTGAACGCCTATGCGCCACGCGACTGGATCCCGGGGGTCAACAGCGACATCGCCGCCTTCGCGGCGTCGCACCCCGGCACAGTCATCGCCGACTGGGCGGGCGCGATCGATCCTCACGTCGACACGCTCGCCGGCGACCGCATCCATCCCGGCACGTCCGGAGGCAGGATCTACGCCGACACCGTGCTCGCCGCGATCAGGCAGGCCGAGAATCAGCGGGCGATCGACGCGTACGTCGCCGAAACCCGTGCCTACCGCGACGCGCACCGTGAGGATGCCCGCATCGCCCAGTAACGGGCGTACGAGCGCCGTCGCGTCCGCGCACTGACCCGCGCCGGCACGCCCGCCCCTCAAGACCGGGTGAACTCAGAACCGGGCCAACCCGGAACCGAGCGACCCGCGCCTCAGAACCGGGCGACCCGCGCCTCAGAACCGGGCGACCCGCGCCTCAGAACCGGGCGACCATCGCCACCTCGCGGTCGGTCGCCTCGAACCCGAGGTTCGTGTAGAGGCTCGTCGCGCCGGTCGGGCTCTCGGTGTCGACATCCAGGTTGGCCTTGTCGAGGCCCGCATCTCGGATCGCCCGCAGCGATGCGGTCATGACCGCCGGGGCGAGCCGTCTGCCGCGGTGATCCCGGGTCACGCCGATGTACTCGATATAGGCCGAGCTGTACCCCTGCACCTCCCAGTCATCCTCGTTCACCGAGGCGAGCGCGAAGGCCACGACCCGATCACCGTCGAGCACGACACGCGACAGATCGACCCGGAAATGCGTCCCGGTCACCATCCGCTCCCACCGCTCGGCCGGCGTCTCCAGACTCCCCCAGTGGTCCCGAAACGCATCGTTGCGCGCGAGGCGCGTGCTCTCGGACAGCTCGAGCGTGAACGGCACGATCGGCAGATCGATCTCGACATCGGGGATCGGCTGCGACAGGTCACGCAGCATCGTGGTGAACCAGCGCTCTTCGACCATGCCGAGCTGCTCCCCCAGCGCCCGTGCACCGACGTCTGGCTCGTGCGCGTACAGATAGATCGCACCGGGAAGTTCGGTGGCGGCGGCATCCGTCTCGGCGATCGCCGTCTGCGCCGTCTGGTACTCCCACCGCACGACCTCCCGCCCGATGCCCCGGCGCCGCCACTGCGGATGCACGCGACCCGTACAGTACGCGTACACGTGCTCGTCCTGCGACGGATGCGCCAGAATGCCGGCCATCGCGACAAGGCTCCCGTCCGTGTGAAAGCCCAGGCGGGTGTCGCGAGCCGGATCGATGTGCGACAGCTCGAAGAGCTCTTCGAACTCATCGCGCGGGGTGAGCCAGGTCGGGTGGTCGACCCGGTCGGCCGCGCCGGCGAGGTCCATCATCGCGTCGATGTCATCCACCGTTGCCGGGCGCCAGACCTCGACATCCGGATGACGGGGCTCGGCCACCGTTCCGGGAGGGCCGAGACGCTCACGCAGCGACCGCGTCTCGGTGCGCTCGGCGTTCTCGGGAATGGCGGCCGGTTCGGTGCGCTCGGCGTTCTCGGGGATGGCGGCCGGTTCGGGGTGGGTGTTCTCGGTCACCGTCCCACCCTATGCGCCCCTCTCCCGCCCCACCCCGGCCCCGCCCCGGCCCCGGCCCGGCCCCCGCGGATGCCGAACCCACACGAAAAGACCGAACCCACACGTTCAGCGCGGAAAACCTTGTGGGTTCGCGCGCGAACGTGTGGGTTCGGCGGGGTTCGAAGCTGTGGTGTTACTTCGCGTCGTCCTCGGCGGGAGCGTCGACGATCGCGTCCTCGGCGGCGGCCTCAGCAGCAGCGCCCTCCTCGGGCGACTCCGCGCCGGCATCCGCAGCCGCGTCCGTCGACTCCTCCTCGACCTCGGGGGTCGGGGCCTCGGCAGCGTCCTCAGCGGGCGTCTCCTCGGCAGGTGCAGCTTCGGCCGGTGCGGCTGCCGGGGCAGCCTTCTTGGCCGACTTCGGCTTCGGGTTCACCGGCTCGAGCACGAGCTCGATGACCGCCATGGGCGCGTTGTCGCCCTTGCGGTTGCCGATCTTGGTGATGCGGGTGTAGCCACCCGCGCGGTCGGCGACCAGCGGCGCGATCTCGGTGAACAGGATGTGCACGACTTCCTTGTCACCGATGACCGAGAGGACGCGGCGACGAGCGTGCAGGTCTCCGCGCTTGGCGAAGGTGATCAGGCGCTCGGCGAGCGGACGCAGGCGCTTGGCCTTGGTCTCGGTCGTCTGAATCGACTTGTGGGTGAACAGCGCGGCGGCGAGGTTCGCAAGCAGCAGACGTTCGTGGGCGGGGCCGCCTCCGAGGCGGGGACCCTTGGTGGGCTTGGGCATGTCAGTTACTCCAGGAAAAGTCGGTCAGGATGCCGCGGCATCCATCACAGGTACCGGTCAGACGGTCTCGTCGTCGTAGCCGCCGTAGAAGTGTGCGCCGTCGAACCCGGGAACCGAGTCCTTCAGCGACAGTCCGAGCGAAACGAGCTTGTCGCGCACCTCGTCGACCGACTTCTGGCCGAAGTTGCGGATGTTCATGAGCTGCGTCTCCGAGAGGGCGACGAGCTCCGAGACGGTGTTGATGCCCTCGCGCTTGAGGCAGTTGTACGAGCGGACCGACAGGTCGAGGTCCTCGATGGGCATCGACAGCTCGTTCGACATGACGGTCTCGACGGGCGCGGGGCCGATCTCGATACCCTCGGCCTCGACGTTCAGCTCGCGGGCCAGACCGAACAGCTCCGTCAGGGTGCGTCCTGCCGAGGCGACGGCGTCACGCGGGGCGATCGAAGCCTTGGTCTCGACATCCAGCACGAGCTTGTCGAAGTCGGTGCGCTCACCGGCACGGGTCGCGTCGACCCGGTAGCTGACCTTGAGCACCGGCGAGTAGATCGAGTCGATCGGGATCTGACCGCTTTCGGCGTACTCGTTGCGGTTCTGCGTGGCCGACACGTAACCGCGGCCGCGCTCGATCGTGAGCTCGAGCTCGAACTTCGCGGTCTCGTTGAGGGTCGCGATCACGAGCTCGGGGTTGTGCACCTCGACACCGGCGGGCGCGGAGATGTCAGCGGCGGTGACCTCACCGGCGCCGGTCTTGCGCAGGTACGCGGTGATGGGCTCGTCGCGCTCGCTCGAGACGACCAGCTGCTTGATGTTGAGGATGATCTCGGTGACATCCTCCTTCACACCCGGAATGGTGCTGAACTCGTGCAGCACGCCGTCGATGCGGATGCTGGTGACGGCGGCGCCGGGGATCGACGACAGGAGGCTGCGACGCAGCGCGTTACCGATCGTGTAACCGAAGCCGGGCTCAAGCGGCTCGATGACGAAACGGCTGCGGAACTCCCCGATCTTCTCCTCGGTCAGAGTGGGACGCTGTGCGATGAGCACGATGTGTTCCTTTCGATCACGTGCCCGCTATATGACACGTGCAATGGGTGAGGTGTTGAGTTTTTCTCGGGGGACGCCGGGGCGCGGCGCAGTCGCCTGCGCCCCGGCATCCGAATGCTTCACCCGGGAGGCGATGAGCCGGCCCGGAACGGGGCTGTCGTCAGACGCGGCGACGCTTGGGCGGGCGGCAGCCGTTGTGCGCCTGAGGCGTGACGTCCTGGATCGAACCGACCTCGAGGCCGGCGGCCGTCAGCGAGCGGATCGCGGTCTCACGACCCGAACCCGGTCCCTTGACGAAGACGTCGACCTTCTTGACGCCGTGCTCCTGCGCCTGGCGGGCAGCAGACTCGGCGGCCATGCCGGCGGCGTAGGGCGTCGACTTGCGCGAGCCCTTGAAGCCGACGCCACCCGAGGAGGCCCAGCTGATCACCGCGCCGGAGGGGTCGGTGATCGAGACGATCGTGTTGTTGAACGTCGACTTGATGTGGGCCTGGCCCACGGCGATGTTCTTCTTCTCCTTGCGGCGCGGCTTGCGCGCTGCGGACTTGGGGGTAGCCATGTGCGTTTTCTCCTAAACCTTCCGCGCCTTACTTCTTTCCGGCCTTCTTCTTGCCGGCGACGGTGCGCTTGGGACCCTTGCGGGTACGCGCGTTCGTCTTGGTGCGCTGACCGCGCACGGGAAGGCCGCGGCGGTGACGCAGGCCCTCGTAGGAGCCGATCTCGACCTTGCGGCGGATGTCGGCGGCGACCTCGCGACGGAGGTCACCCTCCACCTTGTAGGTGCCTTCGATGTAGTCGCGGAGGGCGACGAGCTGGTCGTCGCTGAGGTCCTTCACGCGGATGTTCTCGTCGATCTCAGTCGCGGCGAGGATCTCGTGCGAGCGGGTGCGACCGATTCCGTAGATGTAGGTGAGCGCGATCACCACGCGCTTGTCGCGCGGGATGTCGACACCGGCAAGACGTGCCATGTCGGTTCTCTCTTTCCCCACAGGTATCGCTGTGGAGTCTGTCGGAGGTGTGGAGCAGGATCGGTGCCCGGGCCTCCGTCCCGAGGTGTCCCCCGCCTCCGGCATCCGGATGCGGGTTCTGACCCTGCCTGTATGTGTGGAGTTATACGTTCTGGGGCCGCGGCGGACGCGGCATCCGTTCAGCCCTGGCGCTGCTTGTGGCGCGGGTTGGACTTGCAGATCACCATCACGTTGCCGTGGCGGCGGATGACCTTGCAGTGGTCGCAGATGGGCTTGACGCTCGGGTTGACCTTCATGGTGTTTCCTGTTCGCTGTCTTCGCCGGGCGGATGCCGCAGCATCCGGGGCGTTACTTCTCGACCGGCCTAGCGGTAGCGGTAGACGATGCGGCCGCGGGTGAGGTCGTAGGGCGAGAGCTCCACGACGACGCGGTCCTCGGGGATGATGCGGATGTAGTTCTGCCGCATCTTGCCCGAGATCGTTGCGAGCACCTTGTGTCCGTTGGTCAGCTCAACGCGGAACATCGCGTTGGGCAGCGCCTCGGACACTGTGCCTTCGATCTCGATGACACCGTCTTTTTTGGCCATAGCCTCGCTCACGCTTGTGCAGACCGGTCGGTCTGCGGTGGATGGGAGTCGGTGCCGCGCTCGCCCTTGCGGGGTAGCCCACCCGGACACGCCAAGGTAGGCGCAAAGCACCAAAGATCAATAGTACGTGATAGGACACCCCCCGGCAACCTCGGGCGTGTCGCCCCTCCGAACCCCGGGCCGCGGGCCGCGAGCCGCGAGCCGCGAACCCACGTGTTCGGCATCCAGCCCACACGATCCGCCGCGCGAACGGTGTGGGTTCGGCGCGTGGACTGTGGGTTCGGCGGACGCGACCGCGCGCGGGCTTCGGGTTCGACGCGGGCGGAGCAGACGCGCTAGCGCGAGGGACGGATGCCGAACTCGGCCAACCGCCGTCCAAGGGTCACCGGTGCAGCGAGATGCTGCATCCCCCACCGCACCAGGGGGCGGTGCGTCGTCGCGCGGATCCAGTCTTCACGCTCCTTCTCCGCTCGCACCACCTCCCATGGCGTGTGCTCGCCTCGCCACCGGGCATCCGTGTACTTGCCCTCGCCGTCGAACTCACCCCAGGCACCTACTTCGTCGAGTCCGAAGTCGACGAAGTAGGTGCGGGAGGAGTCTGTGAGTCGCACCTGCAGCCGCGGGGGCGCGAACCCGAGGTCGTGCAGCAGGAGCCGGCTCATGCTCTCGCCGGGCAGCTGCGCCCGTCCGTCCGCGAAGGTGTTGATCCACCGCGCTTGACGGATGCCGCGTCCTCCCCGCGCACGGGTGATGCGCTCCGCCATTGCGTCCGTCCATTCGGAAGCCGCGACCTCGTCGTAGACGTGATCCTCTGGATCCCAAGCGACCAGGTGCAGTGCGGCATCCGCGATAGCCAGCGCGCTTGCCAGCGGTAGAGTGCGCGCGACATCGAATACCGTGCGCGCCAGGGACGTGCACGGAACACCGGCGATCACGGTGATGTCTTCCGGTGGCACGCTCACCTCATGCCGCGCAACGCCCCGGGCACGGCGTACGACGCCGTTGTGGCGCGCGTCGCTGACGTGGACGGCATCCGGAATGTAGCGAAACAGCGGCAGGCCCCACAGCGCTGCCGCGGATGCGTGCGAGAAGGGCGCACTGGATGTCGTCCGTCGGGAGTTCACTGCCGCAACGGCCCGCAGGTGCCTGTCTTCGATGAACCCGTCGTTGTCGGCGGCTCGCACATACCGCCCGGAGTGCAGCCGGATCAGCTCGCCATCAACCTGCCGCGCGGCGATGAATGCGGGACTACCCTCGCGCTCGAGTCGTTCACGCGTGACGATGGCGGCACGCGCAGCCCGCACTCGGTCAAGGCTCTGCGGTACGGCATCCATCCACGCAGTCTCATCCGCGGGCGCGGCGCTTCACCCCCTTGGCCCGCTGATGTGACACAACCTCACCGGGCCGCGGCCTGGGGAGGAACCCTCGCGCCGCACCACACCCGCGCGAACCCACAGATCGCCGCCCGGGCCCACAGGACTCAACGACAGAATCCTGTGGGCTTGGACCGAGAAGTGTGGGCTAGGCGGCAAGGGGACGGCGTCGGCAGCGCCGCGTCAGACTCCCTGCCGAGCCGCGCGGCGCCGGATGGCGACGAGGAGGAGTCCACCCAGAAGCAGCGCGCCGGCAGCCCATGGCAGCACGGGGATGCCTGTGGACTCGACGGTTCCGCCCGTCGCGGCGAGCCCTGTGACTTCGAGGTACTGCCAGCCGATCACGGCGCCGGTCGAGTCCGTCACGACCAGGCGGTGCGTCCCAGCGGCGAGACCCGCGGGCACTGTGAACGTCACAGAGCCGGATGCCGACACAGTCGCCTGCCCGAGGTACGTGGGGGTCGAGAAGACCCATCCGTCCACGAGCTGGCCCGCGTACGCGGTTCCGACGACGATCGTGATGGTCTCGCCGGCGACGGCAGTGTTCGGCGCCTGGATCTGGTTCTGCGTCTGCGGCGTGAGCGCCGACTCGGACGGCGCCACCGGGTCGCCGACGGGTGTGAGGCCGCCGCCCGACCCGGAATCGCCACCACCCGAGCCGCCGGAGCCCCCGCCCGAGGTGGTGCAGACGATCGTCGCCTCCCGGATCGAGTATCCATCCGTCTCGCTGTCGTCGGCGTAGAAGACCGGAGCGTGTCCGTCGGCGCACAGTGCCGAACCGATGGCGAAGCCCTCGTTCGCGATGTTCTCGGCCATGCCCGACGGCGCCTCGTACGACGAAGTCACCTGGAACGTGCCTGCCAAGGGTCCGTCCTCGGCGATCGTCAGGACCGCGGTCTGCCCGTCGCACGCGTCATCGCACGCCGCCCACAGCAGGCCGGTCGACGCGTCGTAGAAGACGTCGGCAACGACAGCGAGCTTGGGGTCGATCGTCGCGACGAGCGCGGCCGATCCATCGCTTATCAGCGCAACGGCGTAGATGCGTGCGGTGCCTTCGACGCCCACGAAGAACAGTCCGTCGCCGTGACCGGCGTAACGGGTGGGGTCGTACGCCTCCCCCGTGGCCTCATCGACCAGTCCCCCGGCGACCAGCGCCGAGTCAGGGATCCAGGTGATTCCCTCCAGTCCCTGGTTGGCTGCCAGCGTCGGCAGCAGGTTCGCGAGGTTCCATTCCGCGGATGCCGTCAGCGTCGTGCCGGATGCCGAGACGTCGTAGAGCAGGACTGAGGGCCGGCTGCCGCCGCCATCGTTGTTGCGCTCGCTCGCGACGTAGATTCCGGATGCGGAGGATCCGACGAAGCCGACGCCTTCGGCATCCACCGTGCCGCCGCCGTCCGGGTAGACGAGCTCCTTGCCCTGGGCCCACTCACCGGCGACGGGCACCCAGGCTGCACTGTTCCACTCGAGCTTGTAGAGCAGGCCGTCGCCGTTCTGGACGGCCCACAGCGTCCCACGTCCGTCGCCGGTGGCCTCGTAGGCGAGTCCGCTCAGGTCGCCGCCGAACTGGTTCTCCACAGAAACGGTCGTCACGCCCTGCCCACCTGGCCATGCGGTGGCGGCGACGATTCCGACGCACTCGTTCATTGCCCCCTTGGTGACCGACTGCGAGATCTCGAACGCGCCGAGGCCATCCGGGCACCTCGCCCACGAGGTGGGAGCATGCTCGCTCCAGCTGACGCTGCCCAGCAGCGTCGTGCCGTCAGCAGCGAATAGACGCGCCTCGTCCGCGCCGCCCAGCCCGAAGCCGCCTTCGCCATCGACGTCGACGGCGAGGTAGGTACCCGGCGCCATCGTCGTGCCGTCGGCAATCACGATCTCGCTCGTGTCCTTGTTATCGCGCAGGACGTATCCGGAGACATCCACTGACTCGTCGCCGATGTTCACCAACTCGACCCAGTCGACAGGGTCCGCGTCCTTCGAGTCGACCTCGTTGATGCGCACCGGCGAGCAGTCGTTGGCGGCATCCTTCGTCGGCGAGAACGTCAGGACGAACTCCCCCGTGCCGTCGGGGCAGCGGCCGTACGTCGTTCTCTCGGCGTGGTCCTCCCACGCGTAGCTGTCGACGAGGGTCTCTCCGCCGGGCAGGTACAGGCGTGCGGTGTCGGGGTTGCCGAGTCCGAACGCGTCAGGATCGACGTCGGTCACCACGGCGAGGAAGCCGCCCGGAGCGAGCAAGGTCCCCGGAGCGATCACGAACGCGTGCTCATCGACGTTGTCGCGCAGGATCCAGCTGGTGAGGTCGACCGTCACGTCTCCCGTGTTGTGCAGCTCGATCCAGTCGCCGGGCTCGCCGCCCGAGGACTCGACCTCGTTGATGACGACGTCTTGCCAGCCGGCCGGCGGCGGGCAGTCGTTGGCCGCGCCCGGGGTGGGCGCTTCGGTCTCTCCGAAGGCGCCGACAGCATCCGGGCACCGGCCCCAGGTCTCGTCGGCGGTGGCCGTCCAGCTCGTCTCGTCGATCAGCGTGGTGCCGTCCGCTGCGAATAGGCGGGCGCTGTCGGCTCCGCCGAGCCCGCTGGTCTCGACGACGACGTATCCGCCGGCCGGCACGATCGAGGTCGCTGCGATGGTGGTCTTCGGCTCCCCGGCGTCAGCGATCACCAGACCGGTCATGTCGATTGCCGTAGCCGTCGGGTTGTAGATCTCGACCCAGTCCGCGCCCTCGCCGGAGGACTCGACCTCGTTGAGGACGAGCTCGCCGACCGGGTTGACCTCGGGGCAGTCGTTGGCGGCGCCAGGGGTGGCGGTGACGTTCATGACGAACTCGCCGGTCGCGTCGGGGCACCGACCCCACGAGGGGTCGGCGTGGGTGTCAGCGGTCCACTGCGTCTCGTCGACAAGGGTGACCCCGTCTGCAAGGAAGAGGCGGAACTGGTCGCCCTTGCCGAGACCGAAGCCGAAGTGCGTCCCGTTGGTCAGCACAACGTAGCCGCCGGCCGGGACGATGGTCCCTGAGGGGAGAACGTCCTCGCGCGGGCTGCTGTCGTCCACGTGCCACCCCGAGATGTCGACGTCCGCATCACCGGTGTTGTGGATCTCGGCCCAGTCATCGGGGTCGGACGAGACCTCCGTGATGAGGATGCCGTCAGCACCGACCGGTCGGACGCAGTCGTTTACGGCACCGGGGGTCGCGGTCGCGGTCATCTCGAAGGCGCCGGTCACGTCGGGGCAGCGTCCCCAGGACGGCGCGGCGTGGGTGTCCGCGGGCCACGCCGTCTCGTCGACGAGAGTCGTGCCGTCCTCGAGGTACAGGTGGAACTGATCACCGTCACCGAGGCCGAACGCGAAGTGCGTGCCGTTCTGAAGCACGAGGTAGCCGCCCGCCGGAACGATCGTGCCCTCGGGCAGCGGTGCCAGCGCGTCGACCTTGGCGTCGCGGACCATCCATCCCGAGATGTCGACGGGCGTCGTGCCGTCATTGTGCAGCTCGACCCAGTCGGCCGGCTCACCCTGCGACGTGACCTCGTTGATCGTGATGTTGTCGGGCCCCGCAGTAGCCGGGCAGTCGTTGGCAGCACCGGGCGTGGCGGTCTCCGTCAGACCGAACTCACCGGTTCCGTCCGGGCAGCGACCCCAGGTGGTCGCAGGTTTGCTCGTGAAGGCGTACTCGTCGACGATCGTGCCGTCCGGGAGCGCAACGTGTACCTCGTCACCGCTCTTGCCCAACCCGAAGTCGAAGTGATCTTTGTTCGAAAGCACGAGGTATCCACCCGCCGGGACGACGAGGCCGGCCCGCAACGTGGAGGTGTTCTTGTCGTCCCGCACGATCCATCCGCTGATGTCGACATCCGTGTCACCCGTGTTTGCGAGCTCGACCCAGTCTTCGGCTACCGCGTCGTCGGGTTGGATCTCGTTGATCACCACCGACGGGATCTCGATCGGATCCGCGCTTGCTGCTCCCGGCACCGCCACGGCGAAGGAGAGCCCGAGAATCACGGACAGGACGGCGGCGAGGCGTCGGCGCATGGCGAGTACTCCTGCAGGTCGGTGCGGGGGATGGCGCGCCGATGTGTCGGGTCAGGGACCCCGGGACGGGCGCTCGCCCAGCCTCACGACTCCAGGCAAAGAAGCGGTGAACGGGTTGCGAACCGGGGGTGGTCGCTCGGTGTCACCCCTGATAACCGCGGCATCGGACACGGCGAGGGCTCCTGCAGCCACCGTGGCAGGCACCCGGCAGACACCGCGGCGCCCCGGGGAACGGTATCCCCGGGGCGCCGGCGCACGATGAGCGCGTGTGGGCGGAGGCCTCAGTTCAGCCGATTGACGATGTCGGCGTTCACGTCACCGGTCAGTGCGATGTACTCGCCGTTGATCACGAGAGTCGGGGTTCCCTGCCCACCCTCGGGGCTGGTCGGGATCTCTCGGGTCTGCGTTGCGACGAAGTCCACGTACGTGCGATCGGTGACACACTCGTCGATGCCCGTGACACCCGCGTCGGCGGCGAGGTCGATGAGCTCCTGGTCGGTCGGTCCCGCCCCGGTGACGTCGGCGGTGAGCAGCGTCTGCGAGAACGCGTAAGCGGCGTCGGCATCCTGCGTCGCGATGCAGTACAGCGCGCTGGCCGAGCGCTCCGAAAAGTCCGTGCCGGATGCGGCATTCAGGCCGGAGAGCGCGACAGGATGCAGATTGAGGGTGATGTCTCCCGACGTGACGAGCTCGTCGAGCGTCGGCCCATACACGTCTTCGAAGTCCTGGCAGTGCGGGCAGTAGAAGTCGAACCAGACGTCGACCTCGTTCGAGCCTTCGCCGACCACGATCGCTCCGGTCGACGTGTTGATGCCCGGCCCCTCGGGGACAGCACCCGGAGCGCTGGCCGCATTGTTCATCCACACCACGAGGGCGCCGATCAGAACGAGAGCCGCGACGACCGCGACGCTGATCCAGATCGCGAAGTAGTTGTTCTTTTTCGCCGGTGCTGCCATTTCCTGTTCCTCCGGATGCTGTGTCCGGCCGGCTCGTCGCCGGCTCTCGCCTCTCAGGCCCCCGCGATCGGCTGCGGAGTGACGCCGAACGGAGCAAGCTCCGCGGCGCCGCCATCGGGTGCGGTCAGCACCCAGATACCACCATCGTGCACGGCGACGCTATGTTCCCAATGTGAACCGTCTGTGCCGTCGACGGTGGACACCGTCCAGTCGTCGTCCTCGACGAAGGTTGCCTGGTCGCCCGCGACGACCATCGGCTCGATGGCGAGGACCAGCCCGGGGCGCACCTCGGCTCCCGGATCGCTCGTGCGGTAGTTGAACACGGGCGGTGCCTCGTGCATCTTCCGCCCGATGCCGTGACCGATGTAGTCCCGCAGAATGCCGTACCCGCCCTCCGGGGCGTGGGTTTTGACGTAGCCCTCGATCGCCGCGCCGACCTCGCCCACGTGGGACGCCGTCGCGAGCGCCGCGATCCCGGCCCACAACGAGCCGCGTGTCACCTCCGAGAGCCGCTCACGAGCAGCTACCAGCTCGGGGCGTTCCGCATCGGGCAGGACGATCGTGATGGCGGAGTCGCCGTTCCAGCCCCGGTACTCGGCGCCGGCATCCACGGACAGGATGTCGCCCGGTTGCAGCACGTAATCACCAGGGATGCCGTGGACGACCTGCTGGTTCACCGACGCGCACACGGTGTGACGGTAGCCACGCACGAGCTGGAAGTTCGAACGGGCGTCGCGAGCGGTGATGACCGCGGATGCCGCAGCGTCGAGCTCAATCGTTCTGACACCCGGCACCGCAAGCGCGCGGACCGCATCGAGCGCGGCGGCGGTGATCAGTCCAGGTTCGACCATCGCCCGCAGCTGAGCGGGGGTCTTGTAGATCGATCGACGCAGCACGGCGCCCGGTCAGCCGGTGATGCCGCGCGCAGACAGCGCCGCGGCGATGCGATCGGCGATCTCGTCGAGTGAGCCGACGCCGTCGATGGTGTCGACGATGCCCCGCTCGCGGTAGACATCGAGAATCGGTGCTGTCTCGCGCTCGTAGATCGCGAGACGGTTCGCGATGACCTCTTCGGTGTCATCCGTACGGCCTTGGTCGATGGCGCGCTGCGTGAGCCGGGCGATCGACTCGTCGCGCGGGACCGAAAGCTCGATCACGGCATCCAGCGACTCACCCCGGCCCTCGAGGAAGGCGTCGAGGTCGCCGACCTGGCCGAGATTGCGGGGATACCCGTCGAGGAGGAAACCATTGCCGGCGTCGTCCTGGGCGAGGCGGTCGCGCACGATCTCGCTGGTCAGCGAGTCCGGCACCAGGTCTCCGGCCTCGATGATCGCTTTGACCTGCTGTCCGAGCGGAGTGCCGTCCTTGACGTTCGCGCGGAAGACGTCTCCCGTCGAGATCACCGGGATCGACAGCGCTTCTCCGATTCGGACGCCCTGCGTCCCCTTCCCCGAGCCCTGCGGACCGACGATGAGAAGGCGAGCGGAGGGGAGGTCGGCGGAGCGCGTCATCGGAGGAGCCCTTCGTAGTGTCGCTGCTGCAGCTGCGCATCGATCTGCTTCACGGTCTCAAGACCCACACCGACGATGATGAGGATCGATGCGCCGCCGAACGGGAAGTTCTGGTTGGCACCGACAAGTGCCAGCGCGAACAGCGGAAGCAGCGCGATCAGACCGAGGTAGAGCGAGCCCGGCAGCGTGATGCGGGTGAGCACGTAGTCGAGGTACTCGGCGGTGGGGCGGCCCGCACGGATGCCGGGAATGAACCCGCCGTACTTCTTCATGTTGTCGGCGACCTCGACCGGGTTGAACGTGATCGCGACGTAGAAGTACGTGAAGCCGACGATGAGCAGGAAGTACACGATCATGTAGATCGCGCTGTCACCGTTCGTGAGGTTGTTGCTGATCCACACGACCCACGGTGCGGCCTCTTGGCCCGGCTGCGGCTGGTTGAACTGCGCGATCAGTGCCGGGATGTACAGCAGCGACGAGGCGAAGATGACGGGCACGACGCCGGCCATGTTGACCTTGATCGGAATGTAGGTGTTGGTTCCGCCGTAGGTGCGACGGCCCACCATCCGCTTGGCGTACTGCACCGGGATGCGGCGCTGGGACTGCTCCACGAACACCACCAGCCCGACCACCACGATGCCGACAGCCAGGACGAGCAGGAAGGTCTCGAATCCGCGCGACTGCCAGATCGCCCACAGCGAGGCGGGGAAGGCGGCGGCGATCGAGGTGAAGATGAGGATCGACATGCCGTTACCGATGCCGCGCTCGGTCACGAGCTCCGCGAACCACATGATGAGGCCGGTACCGGCGGTCATCGTGATGATCATGAGCAGCTGCGCCCACCACGCGTCGTTGGTGAGCAGCTGCTCGCACTCGGGGATACCCGTGGTGCCGAACAGCTGACCGCTGCGCGCGACGGTCACAAGCGTCGTGGACTGCAGAAGAGCGAGCGCGATCGTGAGGTACCGCGTGTACTGGGTGAGCTTGGCCTGCCCGGCCTGGCCCTCCTTGTAGAGAGCCTCGAAGTGCGGGATGACCACACGCAGCAGCTGCACGATGATCGTCGCCGTGATGTAGGGCATGACACCGAGGGCGAAGATCGACAGCTGCAGCAGCGCGCCACCCGAGAACAGGTTGACAAGAGCGAGCAGTCCCTCGGTGCCGCTGGAGTCGCGCAGACACTGCTGCACGTTCGGGAAGTCCACGAACGGTGTGGGCACATGCGCACCCAGGCGATAGAGGGCGATGATGGCCAGGGTGAACCCGATCTTGCGACGAAGGTCGGGAGTGCGGAACACCCGCGCGATGGCGCTGAACAAGAGGATTCCTCCAAGGGGATGCCGACACGCTCGGGCGCGCCAACGTCCAGGCTAACCGAAGGAGGGGCCGGAGATGTCTCCGGCCCCTCCTTTCAGGTACTACTCCGCCGACGCAGCGGTCGCGACGGACCCGCCAGCGGCGACGATCTTCTGCTGGGCCGAACCCGAGACCTTGTCGACCGTGACGGTGAGCTTCACCGAGATGTCGCCGTCGCCGAGGACCTTGACCTTCTCGTTCTTGCGCACCGCACCCTTGGCGACGAGGTCGCTCACGGTGACGTCTCCACCCTGGGGGTAGAGCTCGGCGAGCGTCGACAGGTTCACGACCTGGTACTCGACGCGGAACGGGTTCTTGAATCCGCGCAGCTTCGGGGTACGCATGTGCAGCGGCATCTGCCCACCCTCGAAGCCCACCTTGACCTGGTAACGGGCCTTCGTGCCCTTGGTGCCACGGCCTGCGGTCTTGCCCTTGGATCCTTCACCGCGACCCACACGGGTCTTCGCGGTGTTGGCGCCGGGAACCGGACGAAGGTGGTGCACCTTGAGCACGCCGGGGCGCGTCGCGGGAACGACATCCTTCTTCGCCGCAGCAGCCTTGGCCGGAGCCTTCTTGGCGGGAGCGGCCTTCTCTGCCGGCGCATCGGCGGCGGCCTTGGCCGGAGCCTTGCGCGCGGGAGCCTTCTTCTCGGCGGGCGCATCCGACGCGGCCTTGGCCGGAGCCTTGCGCGCCGGGGCCTTCTTCGGAGCCTCAGCCACAGCTTCTGCGGCCTCGACCTTCTCGCCCGCACTGAGCTTGGACGAAGTGTTGTCTGCCATTAGTCGATCTCCTCAACCTTCACGAGGTGAGCGACGGTCTTGACGTACCCGCGCGTCTGCGCGTCGTCGGGCCGGACGACGGAGTCGCCGATCCGCTTGAGACCGAGCGAACGCAGCGTGTCCCGCTGGTTCTGCTTCTCACTCACCTTGGACTTGACCTGCGTGACCTTCAGTCGAGCAGCCATCAGGCACCTACCTTCTGCGCGGCCGTTGCCTCAGCCTCGGCACGGACCAGACGAGCCGGCGCGACCTGATCGAAGTCGAGACCGCGACGAGCGGCGACCGAACGCGGCTCCTCGAGCTGCTGGAGCGCCTCGACGGTCGCGTGGACGATGTTGATCGTGTTCGACGAGCCGAGCGACTTGGACAGCACGTCGTGGATGCCGGCGCACTCGAGCACGGCGCGAACCGGACCACCGGCGATAACACCGGTACCGGCGGCGGCGGGGCGCAGCAGCACGACGCCGGCGGCTGCCTCACCCTGCACGGGGTGCGGGATGGTGGAGCCGGAGCGCGGGACACGGAAGAAGTTGCGCTTGGCCTCTTCGACACCCTTCGAGATCGCCAGGGGCACCTCGCGGGCCTTCCCGTAGCCGACACCGACCACGCCGTTGCCGTCACCGACGACCACGAGGGCGGTGAAGCTGAAGCGACGTCCACCCTTCACGACCTTCGACACGCGGTTGATCGTGACGACGCGCTCCAGGAACTGGTTGTCGCCCCGGTCACGCGACCCGCGGTCACGGTTGGGGTTGCGCTCGCGGCTGCCCCGGCGCGGCTCGCGCTCGCGCTCGGTCGTCGCCGCGGCCTCGGCCGCCGGCTGCTCCGTCGTGCCTTCGGCAGTGGTCACGTCGTTCTCCACGTTGTTGTTGTTCTCGGTCACAGGTTCAGACCTCCCTCGCGGGCGCCGTCGGCGATCGCCGCGACCCGTCCCGCATAGCGGTTGCCACCGCGGTCGAACACGACATCCGAGACCCCAGCCGCCTTCGCGCGCTCGGCGACGAGCTCGCCGACCTTGCGTGCCTTCGCGGTCTTGTCACCGTCGAACCCGCGCAGGTCGGTCTCGAGAGTGGATGCCGAGGCGAGCGTGTGGCCCTGGCTGTCGTCGACGACCTGCACGAACACGTGACGGGCAGAACGGGTGACGACCAGGCGCGGACGCTCGGCGGTGCCGACGACCTTCTTGCGAAGGCGGGCGTGACGACGCGCGCGCGCGTCGGACTTCGTCTTCACGGTCATGGTTACTTACCAGCCTTTCCGGCCTTGCGACGCACGACCTCGCCGGCGTAGCGAATGCCCTTGCCCTTGTAGGGTTCCGGCTTGCGGATCTTTCGGATGTTGGCGGCGACCTCACCGACGGCCTGCTTGTCGATGCCGCTCACGGTGACCTTGTTGTTGCCCTCGACCGTGAAGCTGATGCCGGTCGGCGGCTCGACGAGCACGGGGTGCGAGAAGCCGAGGGCGAACTCGATCGAACTGCCCTTCTGCGCCACGCGGTAACCGGTGCCGACGACCTCGAGGCCCTTGGTGTAGCCCTGGGTCACGCCAATGATGTTGTTGTTGATCAGAGTGCGGGTCAGGCCGTGCAGCGAACGCGACTCGCGCTCGTCGTCGGGACGGGTGACGAGCACCTGACCCTCTTCGACCTTCACTTCGATGGGGCGCGCGACGGTGAGCGAAAGCTCACCCTTCGGGCCCTTGACGGCGACATCCTGGCCCTCGACCGTGATGGTCACGCCGGCGGGGATGTCGATGGGAAGACGTCCAATACGCGACATGTCAGATCACCACACGTAGGCGAGGACTTCCCCACCCACGCCCTTCTGCTCGGCCTGACGGTCGGTGAGAAGACCGGAGGAGGTGGACAGGATCGCAACGCCGAGGCCGCCGAGAACGGTGGGGATCTCGGTGGACTTCGCGTACACGCGCAGACCGGGCTTCGACACGCGCTTGATGCCCGCGATCGAACGCTCCCGGTTGGGGCCGTACTTGAGGGTCATGGTCAGGGTCTGGCCCACGCGGGCGTCCTCGACCGACCAGTCCGAGATGTAGCCCTCCTGCTTGAGGATCTCGGCGATGTGCGTCTTGAGCTTCGAGCTCGGCAGCGACACGGAGTCGTGGTGCGCCGAGTTCGCGTTGCGCAGCCGGGTCAGCATGTCTGCGACCGGGTCTGTCATGGTCATGGGGTTCTTCTTTCTTTCACCAGGTTTCGACGCCCGTTACGCGGACGCCGACCTGTGGTGGCGAAGGCCCGGAGGTCCCGGGACTTCAGGGGAGGATCAGGCCTGCTGCTCGGCGCTGCGGAACGGGAAGCCGAGGTGACGCAGGAGGGCACGGCCTTCGGCATCCGTCTTGGCGGACGTGACGATCGTGATGTCGAAGCCTCGGACGCGATCGATCTTGTCCTGGTTGATCTCGTGGAAGATCGACTGCTCCTGCACGCCGAACGTGTAGTTGCCGTTGCCGTCGAACTGCTTGTCCGAGAGGCCACGGAAGTCACGGATGCGGGGCAGCGCGAGGCTCACGAGACGGTCGATGAACTCCCACGCACGGTCGCCACGGAGGGTGACGTGCGCGCCGATGGCCTGCCCCTCGCGCAGCTTGAACTGCGCGATGGACTTGCGGGCCTTCGTGACGACCGGCTTCTGACCGGTGATCTTCGTGAGGTCGTCGACCGCACCATCGATCACCTTGCTGTCACGAGCTGCCTCGCCGACACCGGTGTTCACGACGACCTTGACCAGGCCGGGGATCTGCATGACGTTCGCGTAACCGAACTCGTCCTGCAGCGCCTTCTTGATCTCGCCGTTGTACTTCTGCTTGAGGCGAGGCTGGATTTTGCCAGTCTCGACGGCAGTTGCAGTGCTCATGTTCAGAGGTCCTTGCCTGACTTCTTCGCGTAGCGCACGCGGACCGTGCGCTTGACGCCGTCCTTGACCTGCTCCTCGACCCGGTGACCGACCCGCGTGGGCTTCTTGGTCTCGGGGTCCACGAGCTGGACGTTGGAGATGTGGATCGGCGCCTCGATGGTCTCGATGCCGCCGGTCTTGGTTCCGCGCTGGGACTGGCCCACGCGGGTGTGCTTGGTGACGTAGTTCACGCCCTCGACGATGACGCGGTCCTGTTCGGTCAGCACCTCGAGAACCGTGCCCTGCTTGCCGCGGTCGCCGCCGCGCTCCGGGGTCGGACCCGAGATGACCTGGACCAGGTCACCCTTCTTGATGTTCGCCATGGGTTACAGCACCTCCGGGGCGAGCGAGACGATCTTCATGAACTTCTTGTCGCGAAGCTCACGGCCGACCGGCCCGAAGATACGGGTGCCACGGGGCTCCCCGTCGTTCTTCAGGATGACGGCGGCGTTCTCGTCGAACTTGATGTAGGAACCGTCGGGACGACGGGTCTGCTTGACCGTGCGCACCACGACCGCCTTGACGACGTCGCCCTTCTTGACGTTGCCGCCGGGGATCGCGTCCTTGACGGTTGCGACGATGATGTCGCCGAGACCGGCGTACCGACGGTTCGAGCCGCCGAGCACGCGAATGGTCAACAGCTCCTTCGCGCCGGTGTTGTCCGCCACCTTGAGGCGGGATTCGTTCTGAATCATCGGTTACTTCGCCTTCTCGAGGATCTCGACCAGGCGCCAGCGCTTCGTGGCGCTCAGCGGACGGGTCTCGTTGATGAGGACGAGGTCACCGACGCCGGCGGTGTTCGCCTCGTCGTGGGCCTTCACCTTGGACGTGCGGCGGATGACCTTGCCGTAGAGGGGGTGCTTCACGCGGTCCTCGACCTCGACGACGATCGTCTTGTCCATCTTGTCCGACACGACGTAACCGCGGCGGGCCTTGCGGTAGCCACGGGCGTTGGGGTCACGCACGTCGTGCTCAGCGTGCTCGTGTCCGACCTCGACCGGAGCCTCGACCGTCTCCTCAGCGGCGGCCTTGGCGGGAGCCTTCTTGGCAGGCGCCTTCTTGGCCGGAGCCTTCTCGGTGGTGTTCTCTGTGGTGGCCATCACTCAGCCTCCTCCTTGGCGGCGGCGTCGTCATCCGACTTCGCGGCATTCGTCTTGCGAGCCTTGGTCGCCTTCTCGACGGGCGTGGGCGTGGCACGGATGCCGAGCTCGCGCTCGCGGATGACGGTGTACAGCCGCGCGATGTCGCGCTTGACCGCACGGATGCGGCCGTGGCTGTCGAGCTGACCCGTGGCCGACTGGAAGCGCAGGTTGAACAGCTCTTCCTTGGCCTTGCGCAGCTCCTCGACCAGGCGCTGGTCTTCGAACGTGTCCAGCTCGCTCGGGGCGAGCGTCTTGGTGCCGATCGCCATTACGCGTCGCCCTCCTCGCGCTTGATGATGCGTGCCTTCAGGGGCAGCTTGTGGATGGCACGGGTCAGGGCCTCACGAGCGAGCTGCTCGTTGACGCCGGCGACCTCGAACAGGACGCGACCCGGCTTGACGTTTGCGACCCACCACTCCGGCGAGCCCTTACCCGAACCCATGCGGGTTTCTGCGGGCTTCTTGGTGAGCGGACGGTCGGGGTAGATGTTGATCCACACCTTTCCACCACGCTTGATGTGACGGGTCATCGCGATACGAGCGGACTCGATCTGACGGTTGGTCACGTAAGCGGGGGTCAGGGCCTGAATGCCGAACTCACCGAACGACACCTTCGTGCCACCGGTGGCCTGACCATCGCGGCCCGGGTGGTGCTGCTTGCGGTACTTGACCTTGCGGGGGATGAGCATTATGCCGACGCTCCTTCTGCGACCGGGGCCTCAGCGGCGCGGTTGTCACGACGGGGGCCGCGACGGTCGCCACGCTCGCGCGCAGGCTTCTGGTTCGCCTGCTCGCGGGCCAGTTCCTTGTTGGTGAGGTCGCCCTTGTAGATCCAGACCTTCACGCCGATGCGACCGAAGGTGGTCTTGGCTTCGTAGAAGCCGTAGTCGATGTTCGCGCGCAGCGTGTGCAGGGGCACACGGCCTTCGCGGTAGAACTCCGACCGGCTCATCTCCGCGCCACCGAGGCGACCGGAGACCTGGATGCGGACACCCTTGGCGCCGGCACGCTGCGCACCCTGCAGACCCTTGCGCATCGCACGGCGGAACGCCACACGAGCAGACAGCTGCTCGGCGATGCCCTGCGCGACCAGCTGAGCGTCGGCCTCGGGGTTCTTGACCTCGAGGATGTTCAGCTGGATCTGCTTACCGGTGAGCTTTTCGAGGTCGGCGCGGATGCGCTCGGCCTCGGCTCCGCGGCGGCCGATCACGATGCCGGGGCGCGCGGTGTGGATGTCGACGCGGACGCGGTCACGCGTGCGCTCGATCTCGATGTTGCTGACGCCGGCGCGGTCGAGCTGCGTCTTGAGCAGACGACGGATCTTGATGTCCTCGGCCACGTAGTCGGCGTACCGCTGGCCCGGCTTCGTCGAATCCGAGAACCACCGCGACACGTGGTCGGTGGTGATGCCCAGGCGGAAGCCGTACGGGTTGACTTTCTGTCCCATTACTTGCTCGCCTTCTTGGTCTGGGAAGCGGGCGCGGTCTCGGCCACCTCGGGCGTCGCGAGGACGACCGTGATGTGGCTGGTGCGCTTCTTGATCTGGAATGCACGACCCTGCGCCCGCGGCTGGAACCGCTTGAGCGTCGTGCCCTCGTCGACATACGCGTTCTTGACGAACAGCGCACCCTCGTCGAAGTACGAGCCGTCGTTGTCGGCCTTCACGCGAGCGTTCGCGATCGCCGAAGCGACGAGCTTGTAGATCGGCTCGCTGGCGCCCTGCGGCGCGAACTTCAGGATCGCGAGGGCCTCTTCGGCCTGCTTGCCCTTGATGAGAGCGACGACACGACGAGCCTTCTGAGGGGTCACGCGGATGTGTCGCACGCGTGCGATGGACTCCACCATTTCTCTCTCCTCTTGCGCCCCCGCGTCAGCGGCGGCGGCCCTTCTTGTCGTCCTTCTCGTGGCCGCGGAAGGTGCGGGTGGGCGCGAACTCGCCCAGCTTGTGGCCGACCATGGTCTCGGTCACGAACACGGGGATGTGCTTGCGACCGTCGTGCACGGCGATCGTGTGTCCGAGCATGGCCGGGATGATCATCGAGCGACGCGACCAGGTCTTGATCACGTTCTTGGAGCCGGATTCGTTCTGGGAGACGACCTTGCGAAGCAGGTGCTCGTCGACGAAGGGGCCCTTCTTGAGACTGCGTGGCATCTTCTGTTCCTACCTACTTGCGCTTCTTGCCGGCCGTACGGCGGCGGACGATGAGCTTGTCGCTTTCCTTGTTGGCGTGGCGCGTACGGCCCTCCGCCTGACCCCACGGGGTCACGGGGTGACGTCCACCGGATGTCTTGCCCTCACCACCACCGTGCGGGTGGTCGACCGGGTTCATCGCGACACCGCGGACGGTGGGGCGAACGCCCTTCCAGCGCTTGCGACCGGCCTTACCCCAGTTGATGTTCGACTGCTCGGCGTTGCCGACCTCACCGATCGTCGCGCGGCAGCGGGCATCCACGTTGCGGATCTCACCTGAGGGCAGACGAAGCTGCGCGTAGGGACCGTCCTTGGCGACAAGACGCACCGCGGCGCCTGCCGAGCGGGCCATCTTCGCACCGCCGCCGGGACGCAGCTCGATGGCGTGCACCACGGTACCGGTGGGGATGTTGCGCAGCGGCAGGTTGTTGCCGGGCTTGATGTCAGCGGCCGGGCCGGACTCGACGATGTCACCCTGCTGCAGCTTGTTCGGCGCGAGGATGTACCGCTTCTCGCCGTCGACGTAGTGCAGCAGCGCGATGCGCGCGGTGCGGTTGGGGTCGTACTCGATGTGGGCGACCTTGGCGTCGATGCCGTCCTTGTCATTGCGACGGAAGTCGATGACGCGGTACTGACGCTTGTGTCCGCCACCGATGTGACGCGTGGTGATGCGGCCCTGGTTGTTGCGGCCGCCGGTCTTGGCGATGGGGCGAAGGAGCGACTTCTCGGGCGTCGATCGGGTGATCTCAGCGAAGTCCGCCACCGACGAGCCGCGGCGACCGGGGGTCGTGGGCTTGTACTTGCGAATTGCCATGTCTCTAGTCCTCTATCCCGACTGTCAGCCGACGGCCGTGAAGATGTCGATGGAGCCCGACTTCAGCGTGACGATGGCGCGCTTGGTGTCCTTGCGCTTGCCCATGCCGAAACGGGTGCGACGGGCCTTGCCGACGCGGTTGATCGTGTTGACCGAGGCCACCTTGACGCCGAAGATCTTCTCGATCGCGAGCTTGATCTCGGTCTTGGTCGCGCGGGGGTCCACGAGGAAGGTGTACTTGCCCTCGTCGATGAGCCCGTAGCTCTTCTCCGACACCACCGGCTTGAGGATGATGTCGCGCGGGTCCTTGTTGACAGCGGTCATGCCGAGACCTCCGAGGTAGCGCCCGTCTTCGACGCGACGAACGCGTCGTAAGCGGCCTTGGTGAAGACGATGTCGTCCGAGACGAGCACGTCGTAGGCGTTGAGCTGGTCGACGTAGAGCACGTGCACGTACGCGAGGTTGCGCACGCTCAGGATGCTGGTTTCGTCGTCGCGCGTGACGACCACGAGCACGTTCTTGGCCGGCGCAAGGTTGCCGAGGACCGCGACCGCGGCCTTGGTCGACGGTGCACCCTCGATGCCGAACGAGTCGACGATGTGCAGACGCTCACCGCGCGCACGGTCGCTGAGCGCACCGAGCAGAGCCGCGGCGATCATCTTCTTGGGGGTGCGCTGGCCGTAGTCACGGGGCTTGGGTCCGTGGACGATGCCACCGCCGGTCATGTGGGGCGCACGGATGGAACCCTGACGGGCGTTACCCGTGCCCTTCTGCTTGAAGGGCTTGCGGCCGGCACCGGAGACCTCGCCGCGACGCTTGGTCGAGTGCGTGCCCTGGCGCGCCGCGGCGCGCTGTGCCACGACGACCTGGTGGATGAGGGGGATGTTCGTCTTGACGTCGAACAGGGCGGCGGGCAGCTCCACGGAGCCTGCCTTCTTGCCGTCCGCCTTGTGGACGTCGAGCGCGAGAGTCGAGTCAGCCATGATCAGGCACCCTTCACTGCGTTGCGGACGTAGACGATGCGACCGCGCGCACCGGGAACAGCGCCCTTGACGAGCAGCAGTCCCTTCTCGGCGTCGACGGCGTGCACCGTGAGGTTGAGGACGGTGACACGCTCGCCACCCATGCGACCGGCCATGCGCATGCCCTTGAAGACACGGCTGGGCGTCGAGGACGCACCGATCGAGCCGGGCTTGCGGTGGTTGCGGTGCGCACCGTGCGAGGCCGAGACGCCCTTGAAGTTGTGACGCTTCATGACACCCGCGGTGCCCTTGCCCTTGCTCGTGCCGACGACGTCGACGAGCTGGCCCGCCTCGAACACGCCGTCGACGGTGAGCTCCTGACCGAGTGAGTAGTCAGCAGCATCCGCCGTGCGCACCTCGGCGAGGTGGCGGCGCGGGGTGACGCCGGCGGCCTCGAAGTGAGCCGAGAGCGGCTTGTTCACCTTGCGGGGGTCGATCTGGCCGTACGCGATCTGCACGGCGTTGTAGCCGTCCTTCTCGGGCGTGCGAACCTGGGTGACCACGTTGGGGGCCACCTCGATGACCGTGACGGGAACGAGCTTGCCGTTCTCGTCCCAGACCTGGGTCATGCCGAGCTTGGTGCCCAGCAGGCCCTTGGAAACCTTTTCGTTGATGTGTGCCATGGTCGAGGTCCTCAGAGCTTGATCTCGATGTTGACGTCGGCCGGCAGGTCAAGGCGCATCAGCGAGTCGACGGCCTTGGGCGTCGGGTCGATGATGTCGATCAGACGCTTGTGGGTGCGCATCTCGAAGTGCTCGCGGCTGTCCTTGTACTTGTGGGGCGACCGGATGACGCACACGACGTTCTTCTCGGTCGGAAGCGGCACGGGTCCTACCACCGTCGCGCCCGCTCGGGTAACGGTGTCGACGATCTTGCGCGCCGAGCTGTCAAGCCCCGCGTGGTCGTACGACTTCAGGCGAATGCGGATCTTCTGTCCCGCCATTGTCTGCTCACTCTCTTTTCTCGCGTCGTACCTCTGGGCCCCGATCGGTTCGGGGCACGGGCATTGGACGCACCGTGGCGCTCGCGCGCCGTGGCACTTCACTCCGCATAGTGCGGATGCTGCACCGCTGTTCTGATGTCAACCCGGAGGCTCTCGCATCCGGTCCCGCACGCGCGCCATCCTGCTTCTCCCCCATGCCGGATCGCTCCGGATGTCGGGTTCACAGGAATGCTGTGTGGGAAACGTGTTCTGCTGCCCGCGGCCTAGACTCTGCGCTCTCGCACGTTCTATGCACTGCCCTGGCAGTGATCCGGGCACACGTCAATGCGCACCGGAATGTGGAACCTGACTAGTCTACGTGCATCCCGGGCGTGTCGCAAACTCACGCAGGAGGTGCGGCGAATGCCCCGCGACACGACGAGAGCCCCCGCCGAAGCGGGGGCTCTCGATGAGATCGTGCGTGGGCGCTCAGGCGTCCTGGCGCTCGCGACGAGCCGCGAAGACCGTGACGAGCACGCCACCCAGCAGCAGCACGCCACCACCGATCCAGACCCCGAGCATCGAGCCCGCGTCGAAACCGGTCTCGGCCATCGAACCGCCCGACGAAGACGCCGTGATGGAGACGGAGGTGCTGTCACCGGACGACTGGCCCGCTGCGAGGAGCGTGTAGGTTCCGGTGGCGTTGGACGGCAGCGTGACCTCGACGGAGGCAGCCCCGGTGCCACTGGCCGCCTTGGTGATCGAGGCCGAGCTGACCGCGAACTTGACCATTGCGAGGGTTGCGCCGGCGCCGTTCTCACCCGTGAGCGTGAAGAGGACGCTTTCGTTCGGCGCGAAGCCGCTGAAGCTGAACGTCCCCGAACCGCCCGGTGCGATCGTGGTGGGACCACTGATCGGCGTCGGTGTGTAGGCGGAGGCAGCCGCGGGCGCAGCGATGATGGCGGCAGCTGCGATGGCTACCGCGGCGATCTTGGTGCGAAGGCTCTTCATGGTGTCTCCCCGAAGATTGATAAGTCTGCGTTTGTGGTGTGTACCGACATGCGGCGTGGGGGGCGTTGTGCGCGGAGGCAGCAGCTGCCTGGAACAGCCCTCGTCCTCCCCGAGTGCTCCCAGGCTACCCACAGTTTCGCCAATACCACAATCCGACGGCCATCACGGGACGCAATGTTCACCAACCCGAAACATCGCGATCGGCCTCCGGGCGCCGTGTTCGTCGCGCACAGACGGCAATCCGAAGCCCGCTGCCGGCTCGGATGAGGACTCTCTCATGGCATGCGAAGAGGGCCGCCCGCACAGCGGACGACCCTCTTCTCAAGGTTTCGAAGATTACTTCAGGATCTTCGTGACCGTGCCGGCGCCGACGGTGCGGCCACCCTCACGGATCGCGAATCCGAGACCCTCTTCCATGGCGATCGGCTGGATGAGCTCGACCGTCATGTCGGTGGTGTCGCCGGGCATGACCATCTCGGTGCCCTCGGGCAGCGTGATGACGCCGGTGACGTCGGTGGTGCGGAAGTAGAACTGCGGGCGGTAGTTCGTGAAGAACGGGTTGTGACGCCCACCCTCGTCCTTGGACAGGATGTACGCCGTGCCCTCGAAGTTGGTGTGCGGGGTGACCGAGCCGGGCTTGACGACGACCTGGCCGCGCTCCACGTCCTCACGCTTGGTGCCACGAAGCAGCAGACCACAGTTCTCACCGGCCCACGCCTCGTCGAGCTGCTTGTGGAACATCTCGATACCGGTGACGGTCGTCTTCTGCGTCGGGCGCAGACCCACGATCTCGACCTCGGAGTTGATGGCCAGGGTGCCACGCTCGGCACGGCCCGTGACGACGGTGCCACGACCGGTGATCGTGAACACGTCCTCGATGGGCATGAGGAACGGCTTGTCCTTGTCACGCACCGGGTCGGGGATGGACTCGTCGACGGCCTCCATGAGGTCGAGGATCGACTGCGTCCACTTCTCGTCACCCTCGAGAGCCTTCAGGCCCGAGACGCGGACGACGGGAGCGTTGTCGCCGTCGAAGTCCTGGCTGGAAAGCAGCTCGCGGACCTCGAGCTCGACGAGCTCCAGGATCTCCTCGTCGTCGACCATGTCGGCCTTGTTCAGCGCGACGAGCAGGTAGGGAACACCGACCTGCTTGGCGAGCAGAACGTGCTCACGGGTCTGCGCCATCGGACCGTCGGTGGCGGCGACCACGAGGATCGCGCCGTCCATCTGGGCAGCACCGGTGATCATGTTCTTGATGTAGTCGGCGTGACCCGGGGCGTCGACGTGCGCGTAGTGACGCTTCGGGGTCTCGTACTCGACGTGCGAGATGTTGATCGTGATACCGCGCTGACGCTCCTCGGGAGCCGAGTCGATCGACGCGAAGTCACGCTGCACGTTGGTGGCCGACGGGTACTTGTCGGCGAGCACCTTCGAGATCGCCGCGGTGAGCGTCGTCTTGCCGTGGTCAACGTGACCGATCGTTCCGATGTTCACGTGCGGCTTGGTCCGCTCGAACTTGGCCTTAGCCACTGGGTCCTCCTCAGGACGGTCGTGTAGAAGCTCCGGGCGCTGGATTGCGACCGGCTCTCTACGGGGATGTCTCTCAGTCTAGGCGAGAGGGTGTGTGTGTTTTCTGGTGTGAAGTTGTAAACCCCGAAGAACCGGATGCCGGAGGTCCGGCATCCGTGGCGATTACTCGCCCTTGTTCTTCTGGACGATCTCGTCGGCGACGGCCTTGGGGACCTCGGCGTAGCTGTCGAACTCCATCGAGTAGACCGCACGGCCCGAGGTCTTCGAGCGCAGGTCGCCGATGTAGCCGAACATCTCCGACAGCGGGACGAGGGCGCGCACGACCTTGACGCCGGCAGCGTCCTCCATCGACTGGATCTGCCCGCGGCGGGAGTTCAGGTCGCCGATGACGTCACCCATGTACTCCTCGGGAGTACGCACCTCGACCGCCATGAGCGGTTCGAGGATGACCGGGTTGGCCTTGCGGACAGCCTCCTTGAAGCCCATCGAACCGGCGATCTTGAACGCCATTTCGGAGGAATCGACGTCGTGCGAGGCGCCATCGATCAGCGTCGCCTTGACGCCGACCATGGGGTAGCCCGCGAGGACGCCGACGTTCATCGCGTCCTGGAAGCCCTGGTTGGTCGGCTCGATGTACTCGCGCGGGATCCGGCCACCGGTGACCTTGTTCTCGAACTCGTAGATCTTCTCGGCCGTGACCTCGAGGGGCTCGATCGCGAACTGGATCTTCGCGAACTGGCCGGACCCACCGGTCTGCTTCTTGTGCGTGTAGTCGTGCCGCTCGACGGCCTTCTTGATCGTCTCGCGGTACGCCACCTGCGGCTTGCCGACGTTCGCCTCGACCTTGAACTCGCGCTTCATGCGGTCCACGAGGATGTCCAGGTGCAGCTCGCCCATGCCCTTGATGACCGTCTGACCGGTCTCGGCATTCTGCTCGACACGGAACGTCGGGTCCTCTTCGGCCAGCTTCTGGATCGCCAGACCCAGCTTCTCCTGGTCGGCCTTGGTCTTGGGCTCGATGGCAACCTCGATGACCGGCTCGGGGAAGGTCATCGACTCGAGCACGACCTGGTGGTCGGCATCCGAGAGCGTGTCGCCGGTCGTCGTGTCCTTGAGACCGATGACGGCGTAGATGTGGCCGGCGGTGACGGAGTCGACCGGGTTCTCCTTGTTGGCGTGCATCTGGAAGATCTTGCCGACGCGCTCCTTCTTGCCCTTGGTCGAGTTGACGACCGCAGAACCGGAGTCCAGGTGACCCGAGTAGACGCGGATGTAGGTGAGGCGACCGAAGAACGGGTGCGAGACGACCTTGAACGCGAGAGCCGCGAACGGCTCCTCGCGGTCAGCGTGGCGCTCGATGATCTTCTCTTCGTCCTTGGGGTCGTGCGCCTCGATCGAGGGGACATCCAGGGGCGAGGGGAGATAGTCGACGACAGCGTCCAGCATCGGCTGCACACCGCGGTTCTTGAACGCCGACCCACACAGCACGGGGTAGGCCTCACCGGCGATCGTGAGTTTGCGGACGGCGCCCTTGATCTCTTCGGGGGTGAGCTCCTCGCCACCGAAGTACTTCTCCAGCAGCGCCTCGTCGCTCTCGGCGACGGCTTCGAGCAGCTTCTCGCGGTACTCCTCGGCCTTCTCGACGAGGTCGGCGGGAATGTCCTGGATCTCGTACTTCGCGCCCATCGTCACGTCACCCTTGGCGTCACCGGGCCACACCAGCGCACGCTTGTAGATGAGGTCCACGACACCGACGAAGTCGTTCTCGACACCGATCGGGATCTGCAGCACGAGGGGCTTGGCCTTCAGCCGGCTGACGATCGTGTCGACGGTGAAGTAGAAGTCGGCGCCCAGCTTGTCCATCTTGTTGACGAAGCAGATGCGGGGCACGTTGTACTTGTCGGCCTGACGCCACACCGTCTCGGACTGGGGCTCGACCCCCTCCTTGCCGTCGAAGACCGCGACGGCGCCGTCGAGCACGCGAAGCGAGCGCTCGACCTCGACCGTGAAGTCAACGTGACCCGGGGTGTCGATGATGTTGATCTGGTTGCCCTCCCAGAAGCAGGTGACTGCCGCGGAGGTGATCGTGATGCCGCGCTCCTGCTCCTGCTCCATCCAGTCGGTGGTGGCAGCGCCGTCGTGGGTTTCGCCGATCTTGTGGTTGACACCCGTGTAGAACAGGATGCGCTCGGTCGTCGTCGTCTTGCCGGCGTCGATGTGAGCCATGATGCCGATGTTGCGGACCTTGTTCAGGTCGGTGAGCACTTCTTGTGCCACGGGGTGTCCTTACGTGTGGTGAGGGATGTCGCGGACCTGCTGTTCCCGCAGGTTCGTGGCCTGCGGGAACAGCAGAGGGGATTACCAGCGGTAGTGGGCGAACGCGCGGTTCGACTCGGCCATCTTGTGGGTGTCTTCGCGGCGCTTGACCGCGGCACCGAGGCCATTCGAGGCGTCCAGGATCTCGTTCTGCAGACGCTCGGTCATCGTCTTCTCACGACGGCCCTTCGCGTAGCTGACGAGCCAGCGCAGCGCGAGCGTGTTCGCACGGTGCGGCTTGACCTCGACGGGAACCTGGTAGGTGGAGCCACCGACGCGGCGGCTCTTGACCTCGAGGGTGGGGCGCACGTTGTCGAGCGCCTTCTTGAGGGTGGCGACGGCATCCTGACCGTTCTTGGCCTCGACGCCCTGCAGGGCGCCGTAGACGATCGACTCGGCCAGCGACTTCTTGCCGTCGACGAGGATCTTGTTGACCAACTGGGTGACGATCGGTGCGCCGTAAACGGGGTCGTTGACGACGGGGCGCTTGGGGGCGGGACCCTTACGAGGCATTGTTCTCAGCCCTTCTTCGCGCCGTAGCGACTACGGGCCTGCTTGCGGTTCTTGACGGCCTGGGTGTCCAGGGCGCCGCGAACGATCTTGTAGCGAACACCGGGAAGGTCCTTGACACGGCCGCCGCGGACGAGCACGAGCGAGTGCTCCTGCAGGTTGTGGCCCTCGCCGGGGATGTAGGCGGTGACCTCGGTGCCGTTGCGCAGCTTCACACGAGCGACCTTGCGCATCGCCGAGTTCGGCTTCTTCGGGGTGGTGGTGTAGACGCGGGTGCAGACCCCGGCCTGCTGCGGGTTCGACTTCAGTGCGGGAGCCTTGGTCTTGGAGACCTTCGGCGACCGGCCCTTGCGAACCAACTGCTGAATGGTTGGCACGTTCTCTCCTTGATTGTGCTGCACGGTGACAGCTCGTGGTTTCACCACAGATCCACCGGCGCGCCAGAAGTCCGTCGCGAGTCGTGTGGTGGATATGCCGTGGGGGTGGCCTGTTCGCAGGCCGATCCCTGAGGTGTGCGGACCGTGCTCCCCCGGTGACATGCCGAGGCACAACACAAGGGGCGCGCAGGCGCACACCCGATCAATGATACGCGGGTTTTGAGAGGGCGGTCAAACGCAGACGGATGCCGCGCCCGCTGTCAACGCGACGCGCGGACCAGCCGCAACTCCAGGTCGCCCAGAAGAACCCGATCGGCCACGGGGGCGTGGCCTCCGGGCGCGAGTTCGAGCTCGGTACCGGTGATCGAGACGACAACGACGCCGTTCGTGGAGCCGAGGTCGACGATGTGCCACTCGTCGCCGCGGAGTTCCAGGCGAGCGTGCGTCTTGGATACCGTCACGTCATCGAGCGCCACCAGCTGCGCGCCGGAGTACGCCGGGTCGGGTGACGGTCGGCGCCCCACGATCACGACCTGCGATCGCAATTCGACCTCGTCGCCGCCGGCTGTCACCAGCGACCAGCGCGGGCGGTTGCGGTGCGCCAACAGTGTCGCGTCGAAATCTCCGTCGTCGTCCGCGGATGCCGAAACAGCCGACCGCGCCATCCGTGGCGACCCCGCCGCGGGGGATCCGGCGATCGCCGAGACGGCGCCCGATGTCTCCGGAAACGCATCAGCCTCGGGTCCGGTCGCCCAGTGCTCGCCGTCGGCGACCGGCGGGAACAGCGGCGCGTCGTCATACGGGGACCGACCGCTGACGGCTGAGACGGGCGCCGGGGCGCCGGGGACGGCATCCGTCACGTCATCGATCGGCTCCCCCGAGGGAAGCAATCCCGTGGCCCCGGTCTCGGCGGGCCGCGCCGCACGGGCGGGCGGCGCAAACGGCTCCGGCGCTGGCGCCGGCTCCTCGGCGGACGCGTCTGCGTCGGACGCGGTGGGGGCTGGCGAGTCGTCCACGGCGGACGGGGTGTCGGCAGTGACGGGCGCCTGCACGGCGGGGGCAGGCTCGGACCACACCGGCGAGGGCGCCGGCGGCGCAGGCTCCGCAGGCTCCGCCTCGGTGAACTCCGCCAGCAGGTCCCACCCTTGTGCATCCACCGGCGTACCGGCGGGCGGCGCCGGCGCGGGGCCGGAGGACGATGCGGCCGGTTCTGTGACCGGCGGCGCGAACGGCGAGACCGCGGGCGGGGCCGGTGGTGGAGGGGCCGAGACGGATGACGAACGAACCGCCGTTTCGCCCACAGCAGCGACGGCACCATCCGGCGGGCTGCCCCTGCGGCGTCGGCCCTCTCGGCCGATCCACCGCGCGGACCCGAACCCGAGCACGGTCGCCCACACCGGCAGGAGCACGGCGGCGAGCACTGTCATCCCTCCCCCGTATCCGAACGACAGGTTGATGCGGTGCGCCGCGACGATCACGAGAATCGCGACGATGAGTGCGCCCAGCCCCGGAACGAGCACCAGGAGGACCCACCACCCGGGGATCCCGCCGAGCACGAGCAGTGCGTAGACGTTGACGAACGGGACCCAGGCCTTCCAGCGCGGTTCGCCGGACTTCGCGAACACGGCGGCGAGCGCCACGGCGCACCACAGGTACAGCGCGATCACCGTCACCGTGACGGGGATGAACAGGATCAGCGCCTGGTTCCACGCGATGGCGTCGCTCATGGCATCCACCCTAGGCGGCTGCGTTCCGCGGCGACACGAACGGCTCCCCCGGCGGGTCAGTCGCCGATGACGTCGCGGGGATCGAACGGGGCATCCAGCGAGCGGGCGAGGTCATCGAGCATCGCCGTGATCTGCGGTTCGACGTACTGACTCACCCCCTGTTGGATGCGCAACCGATGGTGCAGCAGGATCGTGCACACGTCGCGACCGATCATGTTGGCGTAGTCGTCGGCGAGCCCGACCTCCTGACGCAGCGCTGCTTTCGCCTCGGGGCTGAGCGGGGGGAGGGCGGGAACATCGGCGTCCGCTTCGTCTGCGAGCCCCGAGATCGTGAACAGGAAGGGAGCGCCGGGCACGGGTTCGGGATCGAGGGGCAGCCCCTCGAACTCCGGCTCGAGGCCCTCGGCCGGTCGGTAGCTCCGGGCGCGATTGCGTGCCGCCTGCTGGTCGAGCTCGGCCTGCAACATGGGAAGGTTCTGCGCCGTGTAATCGGCGACGGCGTGGTCGACGATCGTCTTGATACGAGTCGAGAGGCCGTGCTGCACGCCGTGCGGCACGTCGGAGCCGAGGCCTGCCGCCGAGAGTATCGGCGAGCCGAAGCACCGACGGCACGGGGCAACCCGCCCGCGATGAGTCGCCGGCTCCCAGCGCGGAAGCCAGCGGAGCCAGGCGTCGACGGCCTGGCTCACCTCCGTCTCGAGCGAGCGCTCCACGTCTCTACGGTAGCGCCGACGTCCGCGCGGGCCGAGGCTCGGTCGCCGCATGCGCGTGTCGGCGCCTCACTCCGCGTCGCCGTGTTCCCATGGCCACCGCGCGTTGGCGTCGACGCCACGGGCCACCGCGATCGCCATCGCGGCGGCCACGACAGCCGCACCGGCTACGACCAGGCCCGGCCACGTCGTCGCCGCACGTCCGACGGCGGACAGTGCGAGCGCGAGATCGGCCGAGACGATGACGGATGCTGCTCCCAGGCCGCCGATGTACCCGAGGAACGCCGCCAGTGCACTCCACGCGAGAGTGCCCCACACGCCCGGCACCGGCATCCGTGTCCACAGCGTTCCCGCGAGGGCCGCAAGGGAGGCAGCCACCGCGACGGCGCCGGGAATCTGCCCCAGCCCGGGCGTGAGGATCACGTTCTCGTCCAGCAGAAGACTGACGATGCCGAACGCCGCGATGAGCACAGCGGCGAACAGCACCGCCCCGGCCGCCGTCGCCGCGGCCCGTCGCGCCTGGCTCACGGACGGCTCATGCGCTCGGGTACGGGCCCATTGCCTGCGGGCTCGCTCAGAGCTGGTGCAGCTGGGGACCGGCCTCGAGGGTGCGCTCGTACTCGCGGCGCGCCTCGATGTTCAGCTCGGTCATGCGCTTGCCGCGGGCGGCGACCCACGATCCGAACCAGATCGTCAGCTCTCGACCGATGATGAACGCGCCGATCGCGAGCGGCGCGAGAAGCTGGCCCTCGACCAGTTGCGCACCCTCCTGCGCCGTCAGGTTCCAGAACGGAGCCTGGAACAGCTGTCCGAGCAGGTGGCCGCCATAGGCCGCGACACCGACGAGGAGGCCGAAGATCACCCATGCGCCCCACCGGCCGCGGTTGATGATCGCCCCGAGCAGCCAGAAGGCGACGAAGAAGACCACCACGGGAACCCACAGCGCCCACGTGGAAAGCGCCGCGAGCAGCGCCGTCCCGATGCTCCCGACCGTGACCGAGCCGTCGATGAGGCCCAGCCCCACCCACACCGCGAGATAGAGAACGCCGAACGACAGCGCGGCAAGCAGGCCGATCGCGCCCGCGGCGGCGCGGTTGCCCCGGGGCCGCGGCGGTTCCGGCGCCTGCACGAAGATCGGCTGCGGGCCGTACGCGCCCGCGGGTTCACTGGCTGTCACGACCGGGGTGATGACCGTCGGTTCGTAGACATCCGTCGCGGCGGCGGGCGACTCCGCGGCGGGCTCGCCGACGGCGGGCGCGGTGCTGGCCGGCTCGGCTGCAGCGGCGGCCTCTGCGGGTGCAGGAGCGGCGACGACGGGGTCGACCACGACAGGCTCCCCCGGGGCGGGCTGGGCGGCGGCATCCGCATCGGGCGCTGCAGGCTGGCCGGCGGCCTCGGCGTCAGCGAGGCTCTCGCGGGCGCTGCCGACGACGTCGTCGACGGGCGGTTCTTCGGCGACGGGTTCGCCGACCGGTTCCTCCACGGCCTCGCCGGGGGTGGGCTTGTCGTCACTCATCCGAAACTCCTCCCGAGGTAGGTCCTCGGCTCGCAGACTACCCCGAGAGGGGCCGAGATCCGGGGAGCGAGGCCGCGGGGATGCCGACAACGCTGTCGACATCCGTCCCGGCGCGCTCGCCGTCGGCGCATGTCACTGCCACAGATGAACGGCGATCCGGTCGTCGTAGTCCTCCGGATACCACGAGCCGGCAACCGTGGTCACCCAGAGTGCTCCGTGGACCGCCTGGTGCTCGTCACCGGCGGCCGTGTCAGCCGTACAGGAGAGCGTGCCATCGGTCGTCGTGCACGCGAAGCCCTGCCCGCGGAGGGCAGCTTCGGCGATGCCGGCGGCGTCGTCAGCGACGGTCGCGAAGGTCGTCACGACACTCTGCCCCGCACTGTCGGTCCAGGCGCATGTGCGGGCGGCGGTGGGCGCGAGCGCGGCGACGAGGTCGGTGGCGGCGGTCGCGGAGGCGCCGGTGGACTGGTTCAGGATCGCATCCGAGGTCCAGGTGAGTTCGTTCCACAGGTCGTCGGGGTACAACTCCCGGCAGTCGGTGGCCGCGACGTCGAGTCCGTCGGCGACGACGGCGCGCGGCGTCGGGGTCGCTGCGAGCATCGTCGCGGCGTTTCCGGCTGTTCCACCCGCCCAGGCCAACACCATCGGCATCCCGGGGATGGCGAACCAGACGAGCGCGCCGACGACACCCAGGCAGAGCACCATCACGGGGATGGCGATGCGGTTGTCGCGACCGGGAACGCGGGCCATGATCACCTCCGGAGCAACCGTACGCCGCCCGACGGGTCTCCCGCGCACGACACCGCCGATCCCGCGCGGATCGCCGGCGAGGGCACGTTCCCCGACACCGGAAGGCGCAGCGGGATGCCCCGCTCGGGGCTGGCACCGGGTCTGGCGGGAGCCGGCGAAGCCGGCGAGGGCATGTCCCCGAGCGGGGCATCCCGCGGAGCCGGACTCTCACGAAGTCCGGCTTTCCTAGGCAGTCCGGTGCTCCGGTGGCCGAACGGTCAGCATCCGCCCGACACCGGAAACGACGCAGGGCCCCGGCAATCCCGGGGCCCTGCGTACCGTGACGAGCGTCAGTTGTAGTTGCCGGTGAAGTCGTCCGTCGAGAAGCTGTCGAAGTCGACGAAGCTCAGGTCGGCGTCGCTGTAGGCGCCGTCCGAGGCGAAGATGCGGTTGGGGTACCGCTCGCTCTTGGCCTCCTCCGTCGCCTCGACCGCGACGTTGCGATACTTCGCAAGTCCCGTTCCGGCGGGGATGAGCTTTCCGATGATGACGTTCTCCTTGAGGCCGACCAGCGGGTCGCTCTTGCCCTCCATCGCGGCCTGCGTGAGCACGCGGGTCGTCTCCTGGAAGGAGGCGGCCGACAGCCACGACTCGGTCGCCAGCGACGCCTTGGTGATACCCATCAGCTCCGGGCGACCGGATGCCGGGCGCTTGCCCTCGGCGACCGCCTGGCGGTTGATGTCCTGGTAGCGACGGAAGTCGACCAGCTCACCGGGCAGCAGGGTCGTGTCGCCGTGGTCGACGACCGTGACCTTGCGCAGCATCTGGCGCACGATGACCTCGATGTGCTTGTCGTGGATCGGCACACCCTGCGAGCGGTACACACCTTGGACGCCGTTCACGAGGTACTTCTGCACCTCGCGGGCGCCCTGGACGCGCATGACCTCCTTGGGGTCGAGCGTGCCGACCTGCAGCGGCTGGCCGACCGTGACGTGCTGGCCGTCCTCGACCAGCAGCGTCGCGCGCTTGAGGACCGGGTAGACGACGGGCTCGTCGCCGTTGTCGGGCGTGAGGATGATCTTCTTGGACTTCTCGGTCTCGTCGATCGTGATCCGGCCATCGGCCTCGGCGATCGGCGACGCACCCTTCGGGGTACGCGCTTCGAAGAGCTCCTGCACACGGGGCAGACCCTGCGTGATGTCCTCCGCGGATGCCGAACCACCGGTGTGGAAGGTACGCATCGTCAGCTGGGTACCGGGCTCACCGATCGACTGGGCGGCGATGATGCCGACCGCCTCGCCGATGTCGACGATCTTGCCGGTGGCCAGCGACCGGCCGTAGCAGGTCGCGCAGACGCCGACGGCGGAGTCGCAGGTCAGGACCGAGCGCACCTTGATGGAGGTGACGCCGTCGGCGACGAGCTTGTCGATGAGCACGTCCCCCACGTCGTCGCCCGCCTGTGCCACGACCTCGCCGTTCTCGCCCACGACATCCGCAGCAAGGGTGCGGGCGAAGACCGAGTTCTCGACGTTCGCGTCGCGAACGAGCTTGCCGTCGGAACCAGCCGCAGCGATCGTGAACTCCAGCCCCTTCGACGTGCCGCAGTCCTCCTCGCGGATGATGACATCCTGCGAGACGTCCACGAGGCGTCGGGTCAGGTACCCCGAGTCGGCGGTACGGAGAGCCGTGTCGGCCAGACCCTTACGGGCACCGTGCGTCGCGATGAAGTACTCCGCGACCGACAGCCCCTCGCGATACGAGGAGATGATGGGGCGCGGAATGATTTCACCCTTCGGGTTGTTCACCAGGCCTCGCATACCGGCGATGTTCCGGATCTGCAGCCAGTTACCACGAGCACCCGAGCTCACCATGCGGTTGATGGTGTTGTCCTCCGGGAAGTGGGCGCGCATCGCCTTCTGGACCTCGTCGGTGGCCTCGGTCCAGATCTTGATGAGCTCCTGGCGACGCTCGGCGTCGGTCGTGAGACCCTTCTCGAACTGTGCCTGGACCTTCGCGGCCTGCTTCTCGTAGCCGGCGACGATCTCCTTCTTGCTCGGCGGGGTCAGGATGTCGCTGAGCGCAACGGTCACACCCGAACGCGTGGCCCAGTAGAAGCCGGCGTCCTTGATGCGGTCCAGCGTCGCCGCGACCTCGACCTTCGGGTACTCCTCGGCGAGCTTGTTGACGATCTGCGACAGCTTGCCCTTGTCGGCCTGCTCACGCACGAACGGGTAGCCCTTGGGCAGCGCGTCGTTGAAGATCGCCTGGCCCAGCGAGGCATCCAGCAGCCCGTGGCGCTCGTAGCCCTCGGGGGCGTCGCCCTCGAGGAACGTCAGACCGGGGACACGGATGCGGACCTTGGCCTGCAGGTCGAGGGTGCCCTCGTCCTTGGCGAGGATCGCCTCCGACACCGAGCCGAACACGCGGCCCTCACCGAGTGCACCCTTCTTGACCGTGGTCAGGTGGTGCAGGCCGATGATCATGTCCTGCGAGGGCAGGGTCACGGGGCGGCCGTCCGAGGGCTTCAGGATGTTGTTCGACGCGAGCATGAGGATGCGGGCCTCGGCCTGCGCCTCGACCGACAGCGGCAGGTGCACGGCCATCTGGTCACCGTCGAAGTCCGCGTTGAAGGCGGCACACACGAGCGGGTGAAGCTGGATGGCCTTGCCCTCCACGAGCTGCGGCTCGAACGCCTGGATGCCCAGGCGGTGAAGGGTCGGCGCGCGGTTGAGCAGCACGGGCCGCTCGCGGATGATCTCTTCGAGCACGTCCCACACCTCGGGACGGGTGCGCTCGACGGCGCGCTTGGCGGCCTTGATGTTCTGCGAGTGACCGAGGTCAATGAGGCGCTTGATGACGAACGGCTTGAACAGCTCGAGGGCCATCTGCTTGGGGAGGCCACACTGGTGGAGCTTGAGCTGCGGACCCACGACGATGACCGAACGGCCCGAGTAGTCCACGCGCTTGCCGAGCAGGTTCTGACGGAACCGACCCTGCTTACCCTTCAGCATGTCGCTGAGGGACTTCAGGGCACGGTTGCCGGTGCCGGTGACGGGGCGGCCACGGCGACCGTTGTCGAACAGGGCGTCGACGGCCTCCTGCAGCATCCGCTTCTCGTTGTTGACGATGATCTCGGGCGCACCGAGGTCGATCAGGCGACGGAGGCGGTTGTTGCGGTTGATCACGCGGCGGTACAGGTCGTTGAGGTCGGAGGTCGCGAAGCGGCCACCGTCCAGCTGCACCATCGGGCGCAGCTCCGGCGGGATCACCGGAACGACGTCGAGCACCATGGATGCCGGGCTCATGCCGGTCTGCAGGAACGAGTTGACGACCTTCAGGCGCTTGATCGCACGGATCTTGCGCTGGCCCTTGCCCTCGGCGATCTGCAGGTGCAGGTTCTCGGCCTCGGCTGCCAGGTCGAACGCCGCCAGGCGACGCTGGATCGCCTCGGCGCCCATGTGGGCCTCGAAGTACTGACCGAACCGGTCCTGCAGCTCCTGGAAGATCTCGTCCTCGGCCTTGAGCGAACCGACCTCGAGCGTGCGGAACTCCTCCCACACGCGCTCGAGCTTGGCGATCTGCTCGTCGGCGTTCTTGCGAGCGGAGGCCATGTCCTTCTCGGCGGCGTCCTTGACCTTCTTCTTCTGGTCGGCCTTCGCGCCTTCGGCCTCGAGCGCGGCCAGCTCCTCCTCCAGCTTCGCCAGGCGGGCGGCGATCCGAGCGTCGCGACGGTCGGCGAGCGTCTTCAGCTCGAGACGGATGTTGTTCTCCTGCGTCGCGAGGTCGCGGTGACGAGCGTCCTCGTCGACCGAGATGACCATGTACGCGGCGAAGTAGATGACCTTCTCGAGGTCCTTGGGCGCCATGTCCAGCAGGTATCCGAGGCGCGAAGGCACGCCCTTGAAGTACCAGATGTGCGTGACCGGGGCGGCCAGCTCGATGTGCCCCATGCGCTCACGGCGGACGGAGGACTTGGTGACCTCCACGCCGCAGCGCTCACACACGATGCCCTTGAAGCGCACGCGCTTGTACTTGCCGCACGCGCACTCCCAGTCGCGCGAGGGGCCGAAGATCTGCTCACCGAACAGACCGTCCTTCTCGGGCTTCAGGGTGCGGTAATTGATGGTTTCGGGCTTCTTGACCTCGCCGAAGGACCAGCGACGGATGTCGTCAGCAGTGGCCAGGCCGATGCGAAGCTCATCGAAAGTTGTTGCGTCGAGCACGAGTTCTCCTGTGTCGAATTCTTAGAAAAGGGTGCCTGGCCGGGTTCAGATCTCGTCGATCGACGAGGACTCGAACCGGGTGGAGATGTTGATGCCGAGCTCTTCCGCAGCGCGGAAGGCATCGTCATCGGTGTCGCGGAGGTTCACTGCCGTGCCGTCAGCCGAGAGCACCTCGACGTTCAGGCAGAGCGACTGCATCTCCTTCATGAGCACCTTGAACGACTCCGGGATGCCGGGCTCCTGGATGTTCTCGCCCTTGACGATCGCCTCGTAGACCTTGACGCGGCCGAGGATGTCGTCGGACTTGATCGTGAGGAGCTCCTGCAGTGCGTACGCAGCGCCGTAGGCCTCGAGGGCCCACACCTCCATCTCACCGAAGCGCTGGCCACCGAACTGCGCCTTCCCACCCAGCGGCTGCTGCGTGATCATCGAGTACGGGCCGGTCGAGCGAGCGTGGATCTTGTCGTCGACGAGGTGGTGCAGCTTCAGGATGTACATGTAGCCGACCGAGATCGGAGCCGGGAACGGCTCTCCGGAGCGGCCGTCGAACAGCTGCGTCTTACCCGTCGAGTCGATCAGGCGGATGCCGTCTCGGTTGGGCAGCGTCGAGTCGAGCAGACCCGCGAGCTCCGACTCGTAGGCACCGTCGAACACGGGGGTCGCGACCTTCGTGCCGGGCGCGGCCTCACGGGCCTCCTCGGGCAGGCGCGCGGCCCACTCCGGGTTGCCCTCGACCTTCCAGCCCTGCTTGGCGATCCATCCGAGGTGCAACTCGAGCACCTGACCGAAGTTCATTCGGCCCGGGATGCCGAGCGGGTTCAGGATGACGTCGACCGGCGTGCCGTCCGCGAGGAAGGGCATGTCTTCGACGGGGAGGATCTTCGCGATGACACCCTTGTTGCCGTGACGGCCAGCGAGCTTGTCACCTTCGGTGATCTTGCGCTTCTGGGCGATGTAGACCACGACGCGACGGTTGACGCCCGAGCCGAGCTCGTCGTCGCCGTCCTCGGCGTTGAACTCCTTGACCGCGATGATCGTGCCCTGCTCACCGTGGGGCACCTTCAGCGACGTGTCACGGACTTCGCGGCTCTTCTCGTTGAAGATGGCGCGCAGCAGTCGCTCCTCGGCCGACAGCTCGGTCTCACCCTTGGGCGTGACCTTGCCGACGAGGATGTCGCCGGGGCGAACCTCGGCACCGATGCGGATGATGCCGCGCTCGTCGAGGTCCTTCAGCAGGTCGGGGCTGACGTTGGGAAGATCACGCGTGATCTCCTCCTTGCCCAGCTTGGTGTCGCGCGCGTCGACCTCGTACTCCTCGATGTGGATCGAGGAGAGAGTGTCGTCCTTCACGAGTTCCTGGCTGAGGATGATCGCATCCTCGAAGTTGTGCCCCTCCCACGTCATGAACGCCACGAGGAGGTTCTTGCCCAGGGCCAGCTCGCCGTTCTCGGTGGCGGGACCGTCGGCGATGACCTCGCCGGCCTCGATCCGCTCGCCCGCCGAGACGATGACGCGCTGGTTGTAGGACGTGCCCTGGTTGGAGCGGTCGAACTTGCGCAGGAAGTACTCGTCGATCCCGCCCTCATCCGTCTGCACGGCCACGACGTCCGCCGAGACCTCGATGACGACGCCGGAACGCTTGGCCGTGACCACGTCACCGGCGTCGATCGCGGCGAAGCCCTCCATACCGGTTCCGACCACGGGCGAGTCGCTGCGCAGCAGCGGCACGGCCTGACGCTGCATGTTCGCACCCATGAGGGCGCGGTTGGCGTCGTCGTGCTCGAGGAACGGGATGAGCGAGGTCGCCACCGACACCATCTGGCGCGGCGAGACATCCATGTAGCCGATGTCCTCGGCCGGGAACAGGTCGACCTCGCCGCCCTTCTTGCGGGCGAGCACGCGGGTCTCCTGGAAGTGGCCGTCGGCCTTCAGCGGCGCGTTGGCCTGGGCGACGATGAAGTCGTCCTCCTCCGCGGCGGTGAGGTAGTCGATCTGGTCGGTGACCCGGCCGTCGACGACCTTGCGGTACGGGGTCTCGATGAACCCGAACGCGTTGATGCGGGCGAACGAGGCGAGCGAACCGATGAGGCCGATGTTCGGGCCTTCCGGGGTCTCGATGGGGCACATCCGGCCGTAGTGCGACGGGTGGACGTCACGGACCTCGACGCCTGCGCGCTCACGCGACAGACCGCCGGGACCCAGCGCCGACAGGCGGCGCTTGTGCGTCAGGCCCGCAAGCGGGTTGTTCTGGTCCATGAACTGCGACAGCTGCGAGGTCCCGAAGAACTCCTTGATCGCCGCCACGACCGGTCGGACGTTGATCAGGGTCTGCGGCGTGATCGCCTCGATGTCCTGCGTCGTCATCCGCTCACGGACGACGCGCTCCATGCGCGACAGACCGGTACGGACCTGGTTCTGGATGAGCTCACCGACGGCACGGATGCGGCGGTTGCCGAAGTTGTCGATGTCGTCGACGTCCAGGCGGATCGTCGCGGGCTTGCCCGATCGCGAGCCTTCGAAGCTCTCGTCGCCGCGGTGCAGACGCACGAGGTACTTGATCGTCGCGACGATGTCCTCGACCGTGAGCACCGAATCGGTGAGCGGACCCGACAGCCCCAGCTTCTGGTTGATCTTGTAGCGACCGACCTTGGCGAGGTCATAGCGCTTCGGGTTGAAGTAGAAGTTGTCCAGCAGTGCGCGCGCGGCCTCGGCAGCGACCTGCTCGCCCGGACGCAGCTTGCGGTAGATGTCGCGAAGCGCGTCCTCCTTCGTGAGGATCGTGTCCTTCGAGAGGGTCTCTTCGATGGACTCGAAGCCCGCGAACTCCTCGAGGATCTGCTCGCTCGTCAGGCCCAGGGCCTTGAGGAACACCGTGACGGACTGCTTGCGCTTGCGGTCGATACGGACGCCGACCTGGTCACGCTTGTCGACCTCGAACTCGAGCCAGGCGCCGCGGCTCGGGATGATACGCGCCGAGACGATGTCCTTGTCGGAGGTCTTGTCGGGCGTCTTGTCGAAGTAGACACCGGGCGAGCGCACGAGCTGCGACACGACGACACGCTCGGTGCCGTTGATGATGAACGTGCCCTTGTCGGTCTGGAGCGGGAAGTCGCCCATGAAGACCGTCTGCGTCTTGATCTCACCGGTCTGGTGGTTCATGAACTCGGCTTCGACGTACAGCGGGGCGGCGTAGGTCTTGCCGCGCTCCTTGCACTCCTCGATCGAGTACTTCTCCGGCTCGAGGTAGGGGTTCGTGAACGAGAGCTGCATCGTCTCGCTGAGGTCTTCGATCGGCGAGATCTCCTCGAAGATCTCCTCGAGTCCGCTCTTGACCGAGATGTCGGTGCGTCCGGCGGCCTGCGCCTCGGCGAGGCGCGCCTTCCAGGCCTCGTTTCCGACAAGCCAATCGAATGACTCGGTCTGCAACGCCAGCAGGTCGGGGACCGTCAGCGTGTCGGAGATCTTGGCGAACGAGAGGCGGGATGCTCCGCGGCCGTTCTTGGGGGATGTGGTGGTGGTTGCGTTGCGCGCAGCAGCCAAGGGGATAACCTCCGTGGGCCCGGGCGGGGCTTTATCCTTGTCGTCAGGTGAAGCGTTCGGTCCTCGCCGATCACCCGCGCGTCTCGCACCGCATCGAGCGGGGACACGCGAGCCTCCCCACGCCCCCCTCCGCTCGCCGCTGACGCGTCGACCGGAGCCTTTGGGCGCGTGGGCCCGCCGACCACCATATGAGGGCAGGGGGAATCCAAGAGCGCAACCACCAACTATACGCGCCGCGGCACGCCGTGTCCAGTGGGATTCTTGACGACGCGAAATCCGTGCGGTATAACGTCGCGCTCACCGCGTCCGCGCGTGCCGGAAGCGCACCCCGGTGCCGGGCCCGGCTTGACCCAGCAGGTCCAGGTCGCCGCTCAGAACCGTCGCGATGACGGGATATCCGCCCGTGACCGGACCGTCGGCGAGCAGGATCGTCGGGGACCCGTCCGGCGGCACTTGGATGGCTCCCGGAACCATCCCCTCACTGGCCAGCTCCGCGGTATTCGCACGCTCGAGGGCTGGACCGTCGAGACGGATGCCGACCCGGTCGGCCGCCGCGCCGACCCGCCACGCAGCCTCGAACAGCACCTCGACGGACGCGTCGGTGAAGGCATCCGTGCGCGGACCGGGAACCAGGCGCACCTCGATCTCGGACGGGGGCGGACTCCACGGCGCAAGATCGGAGGGCGGGACCTCACCGGCCTCGGCGGACGCGAGCGTGAGGAGGTCTCCGGTCCGCAGCGGTGCCGGTCCGAGACCGGCGAGCGTGTCGGTGGCCGCCGAGCCGAGGACGCGCGGCGCCTCCAGGCCACCCCGGATGGCCAGGTACGCGCGGGCGCCGGCCGAGAACCAGTCGACCCGCAGACGTTCCCCGCGCCGCCAGCGGTGAGCGACGCCATGATCGATCTCGCGTCCGTCGACAGAGAGGACGCCCCACGCGCCGGTCACCGCGATCCACGCGTCCGCCCGCGCGTCGGCCTCGAAACCACCCGCGGTGATTTCCAGCGCAGCAGCGGACTCCTCGTTGCCGACGAGGCGGTTCGCCGTCCGCAGCGCGCCCCGGTCGAGCGCGCCCGAGACCGATACGCCGAGCGACGCGGCTCCGAGCCGGCCGGCATCCTGGATCGTCGTGAGCAGCCCTGGAGACGCCACCCGCAGCACGGGGGCGCTCCGGGCACGCGGCGCCTCGCGCCCTCTCGCGGCGCCGGTGTCGTGCGGGAGCCGCGCCCTCTCGTGCCGCCCGCGCACGACGTCGCCGCCCTCGCGGCGATCGCGGCCGAGAACCCCGCCGGCATCGGAGAGGTCCCCTTCCTCACGGAACCTCACCCGCATACCGGGGCGCAGCAGCGCGGGAGACACCGCATCCGGGTCGAACAGGGGCGCGGACGTCGAACCGATGAGCCGCCATCCGCCCGGGGTCGAGCGCGGATAAGCGCCCGAGAAGACGCCGGCAACACCGACGGACCCCGCCGGAACGCGGGTGCGGGGGCTCGGCAGGCGGGGGACATCGAACGGCCAGTCCTCGCTCACGAGGTAGCCGAACCCGGGCGCGAACCCCGTGAACGCGACGGTCCACGTCGCGGCCAGATGCGCAGACACCAGGCGTTCAGGAGGGATGCCGAGCAGATCCGCCGTCTCGCGGAGGTCCGGCCCGTCGTAGCGGATGCCGATCTCGACATCCGGCTCGGCCGGCGCCACACGTGTCGGGATGGCAGCGCCGCGACGCAACGGGTCGAGCGGATCGGCCAGGTCCCGGTCGAGCCACGCGCGCACGGCCGAAGGCGGCACACGCTGCGGATCGAACCGCACGAGCACCGTACGGGCGGCGGGAACGAGGTCGGTCACGCCCTCGCGAAGCGAGATGTCCGACTGCTCAGAGAGCGAGCGCTCCCACCGCTCCCGCAGCCATACGACCGCCCGCAGCGCAGCTGTCGCGTCGAGATCGACGGGAACCTCGACGAGCAGGCCGGTGTCGCCGAAGGGGCGGATGCGGCCGGCTGGAGCATCTGTGTGGGCTGCAGCTTCTCTCACAACGCCCCCGGAGCCATCGCCCTCACCACGGAGCGCGGACCGTCACGGATGCCGCCGCCAGCGCCGCGCGCACCGCTCGGGCCGCGGCCACAGAGGCGGGCGAGTCCCCGTGCACGCACAGCGATGCCGCCCGCACGGGGACGGTCGCGCCGTCGATCGCGACAACCGTGCCCTCGTGGGCCAGCTGCACGGCCCGTGACGCCGCGGCCTCGGGATCCTCGATGAGCGCGCCCGGGCGGTCTCGGGGAACGAGCGTGCCATCCGCCGCGTACCCGCGGTCCAAGAACGCCTCTTCCACGACCTCGAGACCGTGCCCCGCCGCGGCCGTCGTGATCGCACCGGACATCCCGAGGATCGGCAGGGCGCGGCCGAGCCGACGTGCGAGATCGGACACCGCGGCCGCGAGCGCATCCGCGTGCGCGGCATCCGTCCTGACGGCGTGGTACAGCGCACCGTGGGGCTTGACGTAGCGGATGTCAGCGCCGACGTCTGCGAGAGCGTGCAGCTGCGCGCCCACCGCGGCACGCAGGTCCGCCCCCGACATCGCAACGGCCCGTCGGCCGAATCCCGACCGGTCGGGATAGGAGGGGTGGGCGCCGATCGCGACGCCGAACCGTGCGGCCCGTTCGACGGCCTGGCCCATCGATCTCGCGTCGCCGGCGTGCCCGCCGCAGGCGACATTCGCGCTGGAAATGACCGCGAACAGCGCCTCATCATCCGCCGTCGGCACACCGTCGACCGTCTCGCCGAGGTCGGCGTTGAGGTCGATGGTGGTCATGCACCCACGGTACGCCCGGTCTACGGTGGAAGCGTGGCCCGCGCGCATGTCGAAGCCCCACCGCCGCAGGCACGCCTGTCGGACGGATCGCTGGCGCGGATCGTACCGTCGGCGTTCGCGAGCGGTTGGGAACTCGAGGTGGACGGCACTCCGCAGTCCCACGTGGACCTCGATGACCCCACCCACCTCCACTTCGAGTACGTCGCGCGGATGGGCGCCGTGATCGACCAGCTCGCCTCGCCGGAAGCGCCGCTCACGGCGATCCATCTGGGCGCGGGCGCCTACACGCTCCCGCGCTACGTCGACGCGACGCGGCCGGGCTCTCGTCAGCAGGTCATCGAGCTGGAGCCGGCGCTGGTCGCACTCGTGCGCGAGCATCTGCCCCTGCCCTCGGGGTCGCGAGCCGGCGGATCGATCCGCACGCGCACCGGAGACGCGCGTGCCGTGCTCGAGCGGATGCCGGCGGGAATCCGCGGTCGGGCGGACCTCCTGATCTCGGACATCTTCCACGGGGCCCGCACCCCGGCGCATGTCACGAGCGTCGAGTTCTATCGCCTCGCGGCTCAGTATCTCGCCGAGGACGGCGTGCTCCTGGTGAACGTCGCCGACGGCGCCGGCCTCGCCTTTGCACGTCGCCAGGCAGCGACCGTGCGTAGCGAGCTCGCCCACGTCGCGCTTCTTGCAGAGGTGCAGGTTCTCAAGGGCCGACGCTTCGGCAACATCGTGATCGCGGCATCCCGCACCCCCCTGCCGACGTCCTGGCTGCCGCGCCTCATGGCAGCCGGACCGCATCCGGCGAAGGTCGCCCAGGGCGCCGAGGTCGAGGCCTTCGTCGCGGGCGCGCGCATCGTGACGGATGCCGATGCTCTCCCCTCCCCGGCACCGTCGGCATCGCTGTTCGAACGCTGACGGCGTGGGAGAGCGGGACGCGACGGGTTCGCGGCCACAATAGGACCGCATCGCGTGTGGGGCGCGTGCAGCGACCAGGTGGCGATCGCGGCGGGACTGCGCGCCGACCACCTCGAGCGGGAAGGAGTGCGAGTGAGCTACATCCACGGCTACGACCCCGTGACGCTGCGTGAAGTGGTCGTCGAGCGCGAGTGCCGCGACCGGCTCGAGGAACTGGGCGACCAGCGCTCGCTCCCGGCGTTGCTCGAGCGGGTCTGGCTCCTCAAGGTCCTCGGCCGCCTCGACGACGCACTCGAGGTCGCGGATCTGACGGTGCGAACGGCGCGGATGGCCGGTACGCGGAAGGATCTGCTGCGCGCCCGCATCCTGCACGCGACCGTGCTGCAGTTCCGCGGCTCTCTCGCAGCCGCCGAGCAGGAACTGACGACGTGCGCTCTTGAGGCCGAGGGGGCGGGCTGGGCCTCGATCGCCGCATTCGCCTATCAGCACCGCGGCAAGGTCCACTATGACGCCGAAGACTTCGACGCGGCGCGCGCGGACTTCAAGCGCGCACTGTTCGCCCGGCAGAGCATCGCCGCACCCGACGACCAGCTCGAGTCGACGCTCCTCGCGATCGACGCAGCGGAGCGCCGCCGGGCGGAGGCCGGCGCTGCCGTCGCGAGCTGACCGGCCGGTGTCGGGAGCCCCTCTTACGCTGTCGTCATGTCCGAGCTTCACCGCGTTCGCCACTGGGCCGAGGCCCTCCTTGCGACACACCTGAGCCCCGAGTGGAGCTTCGGGTTCGACAACGCGAAGCGGCGCGTCGGCCTGTGTGACTTCACGCGCAAGCGCATCACCGTCTCGAGATACCTCGCCGCCCGCCATGACGACGACAGCAACCACCAGACGCTCCTCCACGAAGTGGCTCATGCCCTGGCGGGGGCGGCGGCAGGGCACGGCCCGCGGTGGAAAGCGATCGCGCGGGACCTCGGCTACGTCGGGGGCACGACCCACCATGGCGAGACGGCGACCGAGCTCGCGCCCTGGGTCGGCGTGTGTCCGGCCGGTCACGTGGCCTACCGGCATCGCCGCGCGAGCCGTCAGACCTCCTGCGCCCGCTGCGCCCCGCGCTTCGACGAGCGGTATCTGCTCACCTGGTCGCGCCGGGAGATCACGGCATCGGTCCGACTCGCGGCTATGACCCCCCGCTGACCCCGTTTCCCCACGGTCTTTAGTCCCTACCGCGCCGTACCCCCGGGGGTATCGTGCGACGTGAGGCCAGAGCGGCCAGGAAGCGAGGAGAGGGATGTCACGTGTCATCGTTCTCGGCGCAGGCGTCGCGGGGCACACTGCCGCGTTGACACTGCGCCGCAAGCTCGGCAGGGAACACGAGGTCGTCGTCGTCTCCCCCAACTCGACGTGGAACTGGATCCCGTCGAACATCTGGGTCGGCGTCGGACGGATGACACGGGAGGATGTCGTCTTCCCCCTCGCGCCGGTCTACGCCCGCAAGAGGGTCGACTTCCATCAGGCGAAGGCGACGACGATCTGGCCCGACGGCGATGCCGAGTCCTCCCGTGGCGCCGTGGACATCGAGTACACGGAGCCGGGTCGAGCGGGCCAGACCGCACGTCTCCGCTACGACTACCTGATCAACGCGACCGGTCCCGCACTGAACTTCGCGGCCACCCCCGGGCTCGGACCCGACGGCGGGTACACGGCATCCGTCTGCACACCCGGGCATGCTGTCGACGCCGCCGCGCGGCTGGACACCGCGATCGAGCGCGCCCGCGCGGGCGAGAAGCTGCGGTTCGTCGTCGGCGTCGGCCATGGCCAGTGCACCTGCGAGGGCGCCGCCTTCGAATATGCCTTCAACGTCGAGCAGAAGCTCGAGCAGGCGGGAGTGCGCGAGAACGTGGAGCTCGTGTACCTGAGCAACGAGCCCGAATTGGGGGACTTCGGTGTCGGCGGGATGTCGTTCCGCACGAAACACGGCGACGTCTCTGGTGAGCAGTGGATGTCGAGCCTGTTCCACGAGCGCCGCATCCGCGCCATCACGCGGGCTGCCGTCACCGCGATCGAGCCGGGCACGATTCACTTCGTCCAGGAGGACGGTTCCCCTCAGGTACTCGAGTTCGACTTCGCAATGCTGCTGCCGCCGTTCCGCGGCGTCGCACTGACCGCGTACGACCGCGCCGGCAATGACGTGTCGGACCGGTTCTTCGCGCCCAATGGGTTCATGTGGGTCGATGCGGACTACTCCCCCAAGCCGTACGCCCAGTGGTCGGCCAAGGATTGGCCGACCACCTATCAGGTCCCCGGGTACCCGAACATGTTCGCCGTCGGCATCGCGTTCGCCCCGCCCCACGCGATCTCCGAACCGCTTGCCACACCGGACGGCGTTGCGATCGCTCCCGCCCCGCCCCGCACCGGCATGCCCTCGGGTGCGATGGGCAAGGCTGCCGCGATGAACATCGCCGAGATGGTGCGCACCGGGACGGATGCGGCGCGGCACTCCGCTTCGATGGCCGAGCTTCCGGCCGCGTGCATCGCCTCGACCGGCACGGGTTTCGCGCGCGGGAGCGCCGTCGCCATGACGATGACTCCGATCGTCCCGGACTTCGACGCCCGGCCCGCTACCCACGGCCGCGACCCCGACCACACCAGCGGAGAAGTGGGACTGGCCGCACACTGGCTCAAGCGCATGCTCCACACGGCATTCCTCTACAAGGCCAAGGCGTATCCGCTCTGGTACCTCATCCCGGAATGATCACTCACCTGAAAGGAGCATCGCGATGAGCGCACCCGTGGACTCCTCCGCCCAGCGGAAGGTCGATGCCGCCCCACTGCCGACCGACGCCGAGTTGCGGCGCCGCAAGAACCTCTTCGTGCAGTTCTTCCGCTTCATCGTGCTCGGCTGGGGGATGTTCCGACTCGCTCAGCACTGAGCCGAGGAGTCGGCGTCCACCGACGCGGCGGCGAGGACGTCCTCCCGCCGGCCGGCCTCCGCCCAGGTCTGGCCGGTCCCGCTCGCCGTCAGCAGGTGCCGCAGTGCCGGCCGAAGCCCGCGGAACGCCTCGCACGCTGCCGCGGCCTCGGGCGAGGTATGGTCGATGCCGCGTGCGGCGAGCGCGTCGATCACGGCGCCGGCACCCAGCAGATCCTCCACCGCGAACCGCGTGCCGCCCCCGGCGTCCGCGGCGCCGCAGGCGATCACGACGACGCTGGTGCGCGCCTGACGTCGGTGCTGCTCTGCGATGACAGCCTCCGCCAGTGCTCCTGCGCAGCGAAGACCGCCGCGCAGAACCGTACTGCCCGCGCCGGAAGCCTCGGCGCCGATGCGGTCGGCATCCGTGTCGGTGTCCACGAGCACATCGACGACCACGGTGACATCACCGGGCGCGAGCCGCGCCAGGCCGGTCGAACCCCAGTCGAAACGCACCTGATAGCGGCTCTGGTCCAGTGGTGTCGGCATCCGTCCAGCGTAGATCGAGACCGGATGTCAGACTTGCCGCATGCGCGTGCTCAGCAAATTCGTCATCGACTGCGACACCGACGCCGCCTGGCGCGCCCTGCACTCCCCGCGCGTGCTCGCCGAGGTCTACGGCCCGTTCCTGGACATGCAGCCGCTCGAGGCGATCCCGACGCAGTGGGAGCACGGGCACAACGCCGCCGTCGGGCTGAGTCTCGGCGGGCTCATCCCACTCGGCCGACAACTCATCTCGATCACGGATGCGGAGCGCGAGCTCAACGGAGTGCGGGTGCGGATCATCCGGGATTCGGGGATGCCGCTGACCGGTCCGCTCGCGATTCTCGATGTCTGGGACCACCAGATGGCTGTCTCGCCCCTCCCGGACGGCCGGACGCTCTGGCGTGAGCGCCTCGTGATCGGTGGAACCGCGGCACCGCTGATCTGGCCGGGGCTCTGGGCGGTGTGGCAGTGGCGGGCCGCTCGCATCCGTCAGATCGCGCCCTCCTGGGCACACGACACGGAGGCGGCGGCCGAGCCGTCAGATTCCGACTCGACCGCCACCGCGTGACGCGTCCGCGCCGCGGGCACGGTGCGCGATCGGCTACTCGCTGAGCGCGGCCACCGGTGCAACACGAGTGGCCAGCCGCGTCGGCGCGAGCGACGCGATCACCGTGAGCAGAGCGGTGGCCGCAGCGATCACCAGGAGCGGCCCGAGCGGGACGGCAGGCCACACGACGCCCGCGCGGGCGATCCCGTCGGGATTGGTGGGGACGCTACCGAGGAGAGACTGGGCGCCTGCCCATCCGTAGGCGATGCCCAGCAGCACACCCAGCAGGGTCGCGGTGACCGTGACGTGCACCGCCTCGAGCAGCACCATCCGCCGAATCTGCGAGATGGACACCCCGAGGGCGCGGAGCAGCCCCAGCTCGCGGGTGCGCTGGATGATGCCGAGGGTCAGCAGGTTGACGAGCCCGACCCCGGCGATGACCGCCGAGATCGCGACGAGCCCCATCATGATCGCCGCGAACGTGTCCAGGATGCTCGACAGCTCGGGCTCCAGCCGTCCTCCTGCGTTCGCGGTCATGACCGCCTTCACCGACTCGATGGCGACGGCGAACATCGTCACGAGCGTCACCCCGATGACGATCCCGATGGTCGTGCGGGCGGACCGCTCGGGGTGACGCTCGGCGTTCTGCACCGCCAGGCGAGCGGGAGCCGAACGGCCGAATGCCCTGCCGACCAGGCGCAGCGCCGGCGGCATGATGAGAGCTGCGGCCATCGTGATACCCGTGAACGAGAGCACACCGCCGAAGAAGGCCACGACGACGCCCAGCGGTGTGACAAGGCCCAGCAGGATGCCGACGGCCAGGGCCACGGCACCGAGGGCGAACAGGATGCCGGCCACGACGTGTCGGCCCCGGCGGGCGGCAACTTCGTCGGGAGCCAGCGCGACCGATCCGGAGATCGCCTGCAGGGGGGTGACCTCGAGCACGCGGCGAGACCCGATCCAGGCCGCGAGCCAGGTCGTGAGCGCAACGATTGCGGCGGGCAGCAGCATCGTCAGCGCCACGGGAGCGACCGGGACATCTGCCAGGTCGAACCGGACGATCGCGATCTGGGCCCCCGCAGCCGAGACGACGACACCGAGGAGCCCGCCGATCGCCGCGCCGAGGACACCGACGATGAGCCCCTGCGACGCCACCCGAGCCCGCTGCGAGCGGGCCGACGCACCGATCAGCCGCAGCAGCGCGATCTGACGCGAGCGGCCCGCGACGACCGTTGCGAAGGTGTTCGCGGTGACGATGCCTGCGACATAGACCGCGACTCCGACGAGCAGGAGGGTCAGGAAGCCGAGGACGAACGCGAGAGTCCCGCTGTCGCCGATGTAGGGGTCGGCGCGCAGCATCGCGGCGAGGAAGTCGGTCGTGGCGATGAGCACGACGCCGAAGGCGGTCGAGATGGCCGCGACGAGAATACTCGCCCCCATGCCGCGCTCGCGGAGCCACCCCAGCCGCGCGCTGACCCGCGGCATCCGCATGGCGGGAGAATCGAGCGTGGCAGGTACGGCGCTCATGCGCGTGCCTCCGCACCGACAACCGAGGCCGCCGCGCGGGTGGACACGGGGTCGCCACCGTCGGCGGCGAGCATGTGGGCCGCGATCTGCTCCGCCGTCTGGGCCGGCTTGTCGGCGACCAGGCGACCGTCGCCGAGGAACAGGACGCGATCGGCGTGGCTGGCGGCGACCGGGTCGTGCGTGACCATGGCGATGGACTGACCTCGTGTCTTGCTGGCATCTGCCAGGAGCGCGAGCACTTCGCGGCCGGAGCGCGAGTCGAGGTTGCCGGTGGGTTCGTCGGCAAAGAGCAGGTCGGGAGCGGTCGCCAGTGCCCGGGCGATCGCGACGCGCTGCTGCTGCCCGCCTGAGAGCTCATGGGGGCGGTGGCTCAGACGGGCGCGCAGGCCGAGCGTGTCGATGAGCCCATCGATGCGAGCGCGCTCCAAGACGGTGGGCTCGCGACCGTCCAGGCTGAAGGGAAGGAGGATGTTGCCGAGCGCGTCGAGAGTCGGGACGAGATTGAACGACTGGAAAACGAACCCGACGCGGCGGCGGCGCAGGATCGTCAGGTCGAGGTCTCGCAACCCGGTGATCTCGGTATCGCCGATCCACGCGCGACCCGAGGTCGGCGCATCCAGCCCGGCCATGATGTGCATGAGGGTCGACTTCCCCGAGCCGGAGGGCCCCATGATCGCGGTGAACTCCCCCCGACGGATGCCGACGGTCACGTTCTCCAAGGCGCTCACGGCGCCGCTACCCGTGCCGTAGGTCTTGCCGAGGTTCTCTACGCGGGCAGCCAGGCCCATCTGTGTCGTGGTGATCTTCATGCCTTCGACGCTAGGAACATGACCCCCGCCGCCGCGTCAGCCCCCAGGCCCGCTCGCGTACATCCGAAGGATGATCTTCGCCATCGCCCTTCAGCGCCCCGTGGTCGGCATCGGTGCGCGAGAGCGGTCACCGCGATATCAGACGAGACCGTGCTCGTAAGCGAAGACGACGAGCTGGACGCGATCGCGCAGCCCGAGCTTGCCGAGGATACGGCTCACGTGCGTCTTCACTGTCGCCTCCGAGAGGTACTCGCGCGCGGCGATCTCGGCGTTGGAGAGGCCGCGCGCGGCCAGGGCGAAGATCTCCCGCTCGCGCTCGGTGAGCTCGGCGAAGGCGGGCGGGACCGGACGGGCCTGCGCATCACTGAAGTGGGCGAAGAGGTGAGCTGTCGCCGTCGCGGCGATGACCGCGGAGCCGGAGTGGACACTGCGGATCGCGGCGAGCACGAACTCCGGTTCGGCGTCCTTGAGCAGGAATCCGCTCGCTCCGCCCCGGATGGCGCGGGCGGCAGCCTCGTCGAGGTCGAACGTCGTGAGCATCACGATGCGGGGCGCGGCAGGCTCCTGCAGCAGTCGCGCGGTCGCCTCGATTCCGTCCATGACCGGCATCCGGATGTCCATCAGCACGACGTCGGGGTGCACCTCCCGCACCATCGACAGGGCGGCCAGTCCGTCCCCGGCCTCGCCCACGACCGCCATGTCGTCCTGCGAATCGATCACCATGCGGATGCCGGCGCGAAACAGTGCCTGATCATCGACGAGCGCGACCCGGATGATCGCCGGGTCGAACGTTCCGGCAGCACCGAGACCGCCGGTCACGCGGATGGCTCCATCGCGAAGGGGAACGTGGCGCGAACGATCCAGGCCTCGCCGACCATCCCCGCCTCCAACGCACCGCCGACCAGTCGTGCCCGCTCGCGCATCCCGACGATACCGTGGCCGGCTCCGAGCGCGCCTTCCGCGGCCTGCCCCGCGTCCCAAGGCTCAACAGAGGGCGCCGCGGGCCCGGCAACCGGGTTCGACACCCACAGGTGGAGCCGGTCGGGAAGCCACCGCATCGTGACATCCACTCCCCCGCTGCCGTGGCGGATCGCGTTGGTCAGAGCCTCCTGCAGCACGCGGTAGACGGCCAGCTGCAGCGCGGCGGGGACATCGGCCGGCGGCATCGGGTCGACATCCACACGAAGCGCGAGCCCGGCCGCACGCACCTGCGCGTACAGCCCTTCGAGATCGGCGAGCATGGGCTGCGGCGCGCTGCTCTCGCTGTGCCGCAACTGCGCGAGCAGCAGCCGCACGTCGGCGAGCGCGCTGCGGGCGGTCGCCGAGATCGTCGCGAGCGCAGCCTGCGTCGCTTCAGGTTCGCCGCGTGCGGCGTAGCGGGCGCCATCGGCCTGCGCGATGATGACCGCGAGCGAATGCCCGACGACGTCATGCATGTCGCGCGCGATCCGGCCGCGCTCCTGCTCCTGGACGCGTTCCCGCTCCGCGCGCTCGCGATCGCGCTGGGTCTGCCGAGCGCGCAACGACGTCCGTACGAGGGCGCCGACGGTCCACGCCAGCAACAGCGCGAATCCGGCGGCAACGAGCACCGCAGCCGCCAGCGGCAGCAGCGCCCACGACGAGACGGAGAGCAGCTGCTCGCCGAACAGGTACGCGGTGATGACGCCCGCTCCCACGATCGCCGAGGCGAAGCCGAGCCAGTACACCCGCACCGACCCGTAGGCCGCGGTGGCGTATAGCACAGCGAAGATGGCGATGTCCACGATCGAGGGCGGCCGGACGAGCGCCATCTGCGTGATCGCCGCGACCCATGCGGTGCCCAGCGCAAGAAGCGGGGACAGGCGACGCAACGCGAGCGCTGCCGCGAACAGCAGACACATGATGACGGTCCCCAGTACGTCATCCCGGCCCCATCCGACGACCGTCAGCTCGACCGGGATGCACAACAGGCCGAAGACCCCCGCGACGGTCACATCGACGGCGACCTGGTAGGGCAGCAGTGGCCGAAAGATCCCGGAGCTTCTCATTCAGACCACGGTACGGAGTGGCTGTCCCCTCCCGCGTCCGCCTCCAGATGTATTCGCCCGGACGACTCGGGCGAGGCCGGCGGGTGCGTGGCAGCCCGGGGGTCGACGGGCCCGCCGGGGGCCGAGGTGGGGTCGGGCGCGGGGCTCGCACCGGGATCCACGTCCGTCGCCGCGGCTTCGGGCGCCGCCCGGTACTGCGCGGTGATGAGCCGATACGACCGGGTCGCGAACGCGAGGAGCGAGATCGCGACCATCGCGAGCCCTGCGAACACGAAGACGAGCGCGATCCCGCGCGCGTCCCCGTCGCCGAGCAGCCAGCCCCAGGTCTGCTGCCCGCCGGGAGACTCCATGTACGGGATGATCCAGAACTCGGCGATCGGGGCGATCAGGAACGCCGTGACGGGTGCCGCTGCCGATTCGAACGCGGCGGCGAAACCGAAGACCCGACCCTGCGAGCCGTAGGGCACGACCTTCTGGATGACCGTCTGCTCGGCCGCCTCGACCGCCGGGACAAGAGCCATATAGAGCCAGATCCCGACGGCGTAGAGCAACCACCACTCCCGGATCGTGAAGAGCGCGCCGAGCAGCCCCATCCCGGCGACCACGAGCAGCATCGTGCGAATGGGGTTGCGGCCGAGGCCGAACCTGGCGATCACGAGGCCCCCCACGATGAAACCCGTCGCCGCGACACCGAACACGATCCCCCAGGCCTCGACCGAGAACAGCGTGAGACCGTACGGGTCCATGAGGGCGATGTAGACACCGCCGATCAGGTTGTTGAAGGTGGAGAAGATGATGAGTGCGAACAGCCCCGGCGCCAGCCTCACGGCCGCGATCGCACCGCGCAGGTCGACACCGCGCCCGACCGATCCCGTCGGCTGATCCTCGGGGATCCGCAGCAGGAGGAGATGGACTCCGGCGAGTGCGGTCGCGACGATCGCGATCAGCAGCGTCCACCCCATCCCGAGCAGACCGACGGAGAGCCCGCTGAAGACGCTCGTGATGATGAACGCAATGCCCTGCACCGTCCCGACCAGCCCGTTGGCGTTCGCGTGCCGCTCTTCGGGGACGAGGAGCGTGACCGTGGTCGACAGCGCGATGTTGCGCATGTTCTCGACGATCGAACCCAGCAGGATGATGCCGGCGAACAGCCAGAACCACGGACCGGTGATGTCGACGAGGGCGGATTCGGGCTGCGCGAGGGAGAGCGCGCCGGCGATGAGGAACGCCACGAGAGTGGCGGCCGCCGAGAAAACCATGACCCGGTGCTTACGGTGCCGGTCGACGAGCGTACCGAACCACATCGCGAACACGGCGAGCAGCAGCATGTAGGTGCCGCCGATGATGCCCGTGGCCAGGACCGAGCGGGTCTCGAGGTAGACCCAAAAGGTGAGGGCGAACCACAGGTAGCTCGTCGTGATGTTCGCTGCGGCGGTGTTCACGAGCACGTGGATGAACGTCCGTTCCGCAGGGGTGCGCCACAGTCTGGTCCGTGCCGGCTCGGCTGAGGAATCCGTCGGAGCGGGTGCGCTCATATGGTGAGCGTAGCCGCGGGGACCGACATCCGACACTGCGCTCCGGAGTCGCGCTCAGGATCGCGGCGGAACCGACGCGGGTGCCACGGTGCGGTTCTCATAGAAGGTCTGAAGCACGATCGTCGTTCGCGTACTCACGCCCGCGGCGGCCCGGATGTCACGCAGCAGCGCCTCCAAGTGACGAGGGGTCGCGACACGCACGAGCAGCAGGTAGCTGGCGGCGCCGGCGATCGAGTGGCACGCCTCGATCTCCTCCAGGTGAGCGAGCATCTCGGGCGCCGTATCGGGTTGCGCCGGATCCAGCGGGGTGATCTCCACGAACGCGGCGAGCGGCTTGCCGACGGCCTCGGGATCGACGACGACGCGGTACCCCGTGATGATCCCCCGGCTCTCCAGACGCCGCACCCGCGCCTGCACGGCGGACACCGACAGACCCACCGCCGCCGACAGGTCGGCGAGAGTCGCCCGGGCGTTCGTAGACAGTGCCCGCAGGATGCGAGCATCCATGTCGTCGTCGAGGCGAGGGGTCAGCGCATCCGTCGTCATGCCCCGAGCCTAGCGAGAGCAACCCTCGATGGCCGGAAAAATTCCTACCAAACAGCGAGCGGCCCGGAGAATATCTAGACTTTCGAACCAGTACACGTTCGGAGGCCTCATGTCTACCCTGTCGTCCCCCGCACCCCTCGCCCCCACCGCGGCCACCTCGACCGCCGCGTCAGCCGAGACCACACCCGCCTGGCGGTCGCTGAAGGCGGCCGCTGAGGCGCTGCATCCGTTGCAGGCGGCAGATGGCTCCATCCCGGATGCCGCGCATCATGAGACCGCCCGGGCGCACGTCGCGGCGATCGTGGACGCGATCGAGGAGCTCGCGCCGGCGTTCCCGCACGATGCCGCGTACCTCGAGGCGCTGCCGGGCGACTTCCGCCGCTGGAGCGACGAGGGCTTCGGCGTGCCCGACTTCCTCGATTCGCTGGTGCAGTTCCAGCCGCAGCAGCATCGCGTGGACGGCATCCGTCATCTGGTGGTCTTCCCGATGTACACGCAGAACGGATCGAACCGGCGTCACGTCGAGGCCGTGCTGGCCGAGGTGATCTGGCCCGACTTCGTGGCGGAGCTCGAGGCAGGCGATTTCGGCAACCCCCTGTTCGTTTCGCTCCGCCTGATCGACTTCACGTCCGGCTACGACACGAACTCAGCTGTCCTGTTTCCCGAGACCGTCGCGATGCGAGAGGTCCCCACCCTCACGTGGGGAGCGATCTTCCAGGACCGAGAGGCCGCCCGGTACCGTCGCGTCGTGCGGGCAGCTGCCGAGATCACGAAGCTCGAGCTGCCCCCTGAGGCCGCCCGGATGATCGATGACCTGACTCTCGCCGAGCGGACCTTCGTCATGTGGGACCTCATCCACGATCGCACCCACATGCGAGGGGACCTGCCGTTCGACCCCTTCATGATCAAGCAGCGGATGCCGTACTTCCTCTACTCCCTCGAGGAGTTGCGGTGCGACCTGACGGCGTTCCGTGAGAGCGTTCGGATCCACGAGCAGCTGCGACGCCGTCGGGAGGCCGGAGAATCGCTGAGCGTCCTCGATGAGGAGACGCTCCAGCACGCGAAGCTCGTGCAGTATGCCGTCGTGTTCGATCGGATCTTCCGGTTCGCGATCACCGGGTCCCGGGTGCGCAACTACGACGGTCTGGGTGGCCAGCTGCTGTTCGCGTGGTTGCACCGGCGCGGCGTCCTCCATTGGACGGATACGGCGCTCGCGGTCGATTGGGACGACGTCCCCGCCGCCGTCGTCGCGCTGGCCGACCGCATCGACGAGCTGTACTGGGCCTCGATCGACAGGCCCAAGCCCGTGCACTGGCTGGCCGCGTACGACCTCGTGCGCGAGACGCTCGAACCGCATCCGGCCTCGCGGTGGAACCGGGGTCTGCCGGACGAGGTGCTGGCCGGTCCGCTGTCGGGCTACACGGATGCGGTACTGGACGACGAGTTCCCCCTCTCGATGTTCTACGAAGCCCTCGAGAAGAAGATGCGCCCGATCATCGCCTCGACCACCGGCATCCGCGCCTCCGACGCATGAGAGCGCGCTCCCACCCCGCCGGCGCGGGGCTCTCCCGGCGCGGCCCGGCACACCGGCGAACCGTAGGCTGAGACGGTGAGCAGCTCTCCCGATCGCGCCCGCGGATTCGCATCCGACAACTACTCCGGCATCCACCCCGACGTCCTCGCGGCGATCGCCGCGGCGAATGTCGGTCACGAACCGGCGTACGGCGCCGACACCGTCACCGGTCGGCTCCGCGAGGTGTTCGCCGGCCACTTCGGAAAGCCCGTAGAGGTCTTCCCGGTCTTCAACGGCACGGGCGCGAACGTGACGGCGCTGCAGTCGATGCTGCCTCGATGGGGAGCGGTGATCGCCGCATCCACGGCCCACGTCAACAGCGATGAAGGCGGCGCGCCCGAGAAGGTCGGCGGCATCAAGCTCCTGACAGTGGCGACCCCGGACGGCAAGCTGACCCCCGACCTGATCGACACGGAAGCGTGGGGCTGGGGCGACGAGCACCGCGCGCAGCCCCTGGTCGTGGCCATCACGCAGTCGACCGAACTCGGCACCCTCTACACGCCAGCCGAGATCCGCGCGATCGCCGACCACGTCCACGAGCGCGGGATGCTGCTCTACATGGACGGCGCCCGCATCTCGAACGCCGCCGCAGCCCTGGACCTGCCCCTACACGCGTTCACGACGGATGTCGGCGTGGATGTCGTGAGCGTCGGGGGAACCAAGAACGGCGCGCTCGCCGCCGAAGCGATCGTCGTGCTCGAGGACTCGGCATCGGTCGGATTGCACTACCTGCGCAAGGTCAACATGCAACTGGCCTCCAAGATGCGATTCGTCTCCGCGCAGCTCGTCGCCCTCTACGAGGGGGATCTGTACCTGCGCAACGCCCGCCACGCCAACGCCATGGCGGCTCGTCTGCGGCAGGGACTGGAGGCCGTGATCGCCGAGGGCCGCATCCGCGGTGTGGGGTTCAGCCAGCAGACGCAGGCCAACGGGATCTTTGCGACTCTCCCGCCCGGGGTCGCCGACAAGGTACGCGAGAGCTTCCGGTTCTATGACTGGGACGCCTCGATCGGCGAGGTCCGGTGGGTGTGCAGCTTCGATACGACGGAAGCCGACATCGACGCGCTCATCGACGCGGTCACCCGCGCGACACAGGCCTGAGCTCGAGCTCGAGCTCAGGCGAGGTCGAGCTCAGACGAGGTCGAGCTCGACCGTCGCGAAGGAGTGAGCGGGAAGGCACACCGACAGCACTCCGTCGACGATCTGCGCGTCCAGCGCCACCGGCGCCACGCGATCGGGCGACGTCGGGTCGTTGAACGCCGAGGCGCTTTCGCCGCTGAGCACGCGCGCACCGGCGACCGTCGCGGCGCGACCGCGCAGATCGATGGTGACATCGAGATCATCGTGGGCCGAGAGGTGCGTGAGGGAGACGAGCGCCCGCTGGCCCGTGGTCGATGCCGAGAACGACAGCAACGGCAGGTCCTCTCCGCCGACGCTCTCGGACGGTGCCTCGAGGATGTGGGCCGCCAGCTGCAACGCATCCTGGTGCCCCTTGTTCATCTCGAAGACATGGTACGTCGGCGTGAGCACGAGACTCTCCCCGTCGGTGAGCACCATCGCCTGCAGCACATTCACGGTCTGCGCGATGTTCGCCATCGTGAGCCGGCGAGCGTGGCGGTGGAAGATGTCGAAGTGGAGGCCGGCCACCAGGGCATCGCGCACCGTGTTCTGCTGGAACAGGAAGCCCGGGTTGGTGCCCTCCTCCACGTTCCACCAGGTTCCCCACTCGTCGCAGACGAGATCGATGCGCCCGCGCGGGTCGTAGGCATCCATGACCGCGATGTGGGCCTTCAGGATCCGTTCGATGTCGGCCGCGTACGCCAGCGTGCGGTAGTACTGCTCGTCGGTGAAGCCGGTCGCATCCTCGGTGTTGATGCCCGTTCCGGAGTGCGTGTAGTAGTGGAACGAGATGGCCTGGTAGACCGGGTTGTCGTCCTTCGTGCACCCGAGACAGTTCACGGCTTCCATGAGCGCGCGCGTCCAGCGCAGGTCTCCCTCGTTGGCGCCGGCGGCGATCCGGGTCAGCTGGTTGCCCCCGTGGTTGCGGCAGAAGGTCGCGTACCGTCGCGCCTCCTGGGCGTAGTGTTCGGGCGACATGTTGCCGCCACACCCCCATGCCTCGTTTCCGAGACCCCAGAATGGAACGCGCCACGGCTCATCCCGTCCGTTCTCCCGGCGAAGCCTCGCCATCGGGCTGTCGTCGTCGCGGGTGAGGTATTCGACCCAGTCCGCCATCTCCTGAACGGTCCCGCTGCCGAGGTTGCCGTTGACATAGGGCTCGGCTCCGAGCATCTCGCAGAGATCCATGAATTCGTGCGTGCCGAAGTGGTTGTTCTCGATCACGTCGCCCCAGTGGGTGTTGGCCATGCGCGGGCGCTGGTCGCGGGGGCCGATGCCGTCTCGCCAGTGGTACTCGTCGGCGAAGCATCCGCCCGGCCACCGCAGGTTCGGGATGTTCACGGCGCGGAGGGCCTCGACGATGTCGAGACGGATGCCGCGCTCGTGGGGGATCGGCGAGTCCTCTCCGACCCAGAAGCCGTCGTAGATGCAGCGGCCGAGGTGCTCGGCGAAGTGCCCGTAGAGGTGGCGGCTGATGACGGGTCCGGTCACGTCGAGGTCGACGACGGCGCGTGCGGTTGCGGTCATGGGATCATCTCCAGTCGGATGCGGGTGTCAGGGGGACGAGGCTCGGACGCTGCACTGTCGTCGTGAGGGCGACGTGGGTGTTCTCGTGGGCCGAGCGCAACAGGGCGGTCATGATCTCGAGGACGTGCAGAGCGAGTGCTCCGCTTGCGCGACCGGCACCGGTGCGCACGTGATCGACGAGGCCGATCCCGCGCCCGGCGTCGACGTAGCCGGCCGACGGGGGAACGCGCTCCCACTCGGTCGATCCGAGCGCGCGGATCAGGACGTCGCCGTCGAACATGTTCGGGTCGGGGACCTCGAGAGAGCCGGTGTCGCCGTGCACCTCGATGGGGGAGGCATGGGTGGCGACGCTGTCGAAGCTGAACACGACGGTCGAGATGGCACCGCCCGCGTGGTGCAGGATGCCCGTCACGTAGGTGTCGACCTCGACCGGGATGTGCTCACCGGCCCGCGGACCCGACGCGATCGTCCGCGTGTCGCGACTGCGCGACGCGGCACCGCTGACGCCCGTGACGGGACCGAGCAGGTGGACGAGGGCCGTGAGGTAGTACGGTCCCATATCCATCAGGGGGCCGCCGCCTTCGCGGTAGTAGAAGTCCGGGTTCGGATGCCACGATTCGTGCCCAGGGGACACCCAGGTGGCTACTGCGGCACGCGGCCGACCGATGCGGCCGGAGTCCACGACGGCGCGGGCGGTCTGGACGCCGGTGCCGAGCACCGTGTCGGGCGCGCCTCCGACCCACGACTGTCCGCGCGCCGCCATGACCGCCTCGGCCGCGGGGAGCGTTGCCGCGAGGGGTTTCTCGCCGAAGACGTTCTTGCCGCGCTCGAGCGCAGCGAGCGCGATCTCGGCGTGCGCCGCGGGGATCGTGAGGTTCAGCACGGTGTCGACCGCCGGGTCTGCCGTCAGCTCGGAGACACTGAGGGCGCGGCATCCGGGAAGCGTGGCAGCGACCGCCTCGGCACGCGCGTGGTCGAGATCGGCCACCGCGACGATCGTGACGTCCTTCTGATCCCGGAGGGTCTCCCGGTACTGCCCGAAGATGACGCCGAGTCCGACTACTCCGACGCCGTGCGTGCTGCCCACAGCATCCCCCTCTCGATGATGGTGCGTACGGCGGGGTTCTCGAGCACGTCGAGACTGTGACCGGGCGTGGCGACGAAGATGCGCCCTTGTCCCCACAGCCGGGTCCAGATCGCCGGCGAGGTGATCGGGCGATGCCACGGGTGGTAGGGCTGGGTCGGGTGGGTCGTCGTCGCCAGCACATCGTTGAGGTCGTCGTGGAGAACCCAGTACTGCTCGGTGGTCAGCTCGACGTCGCCGATGCCCGCCGTGATCTCGTGTGTGCGCCCCAGCTCGGTCATCTCGATCGTGTGGGGCAGGTAGTTATCACTCTGATCTCCGCTGCAGCGATCGGGACTCTTGGACGGATGCGTCGCGAACTGCCCGCCGATCAGCTGCAGGTAGTCCGAGTTGTTGCGATAGGAATCGGCGATTCCCCCGTGCCAGCCGGCCAACCCCGTCCCGGCGCGCACCGCCGCCTGCAGCCCGGCGAAGGCCTCGCTCGAGATCTCCGACATCGTGACGCACTGCACGACCAGATCGGTGTCGGCCATGACGGCGTCGTCGGCGTAGATCTCGTTGGACCCTTCGATCCTCACTGTGAATCCGCTCGCCTCCAGGAACGGGACGAACAGATCGGTGGCCTCGATCGGATGGTGCCCGTCCCACCCGCCGCGCACCACCAGAGCCTGCCTGGTTCTCATGACTCGGTTCCTTTCACCGGGGTCGACACGCTGTCGTGTGCGGCGCTGTCGCCGACGGCCTCGAGGACCCGCTGGACCTGCGCCGCCTCCGCGAACGAGGGCGAGACCGGCGCGCCCTCGCTGATCGCCCGGACGAAATCGACGATCTGATGCGTGAAGCCGTGCTCGTACCCCAGTCCGTGGCCCGCGGGCCACCAGGCACCCGCGTAGGGATGCTCCGGCTCCGTCACCTGGATGCGGCGGAACCCCTGTGCGCCTGCGGGATCGGTGGCGTCGTAGAACTCCACCTCGTTCATGCGCTCGAAGTCGAAGGCGATCGATCCACGCGTCCCGTTGATCTCGACGCGGTTGGCGTTGCGTCGGCCGGTGGCCATGCGCGTGGCGTCGAACACCCCCAGCGCTCCTCCGGCAAAAGTCGCGGTGAACGCGGCGGCGTCGTCGACCGTGACCTCGCGACGCGGGGCACCGTGGACCGCACTGCCGCCCAGGCCCACACCGCGCCCCTCGGAGTCGGGCCGATCCGCGACGAACGTGCGCAAGACGGCCGAGACCGTCGTGATGAGGTCACCGGTGAGCCACTGCGCCGTGTCGATGCTGTGCGCGCCGATGTCGCCGAGCGTGCCGGAGCCCGCGCGCGTCTTGTCGAGCCGCCACGTGAACGGCGCGTCCGGATCGCTCAGCCAGTCCTGCAGATACTGGGCCCGGACATGCCGGATCTCGCCCAGGCGTCCGTCCGCGATCATCTCGCGCGCGAGCGAGAGGGCAGGAGTGCGGCGGTAGCTGAACCCGCACATCGCGACCAGTTCGGGGGCGGCCTGCGCCGCAGCCACCATGCGCTCGGCCTCCGCGACACTGTTGGCCAGCGGCTTCTCGCACAGCACGTGCTTTCCCGCGGCCAGCGATGCCAGAGTGATCTCGGCATGTGTGTCCCCCGGGGTACAGATGTCGATCACATCGATGTCGGGGCGCTGCACGACCTCTCGCCAGTCCGTGGCCGCGGCACCGGCCCCGAACTCCTGCGCTGCCGCGTCGGTGCGCTCGGCATCCCGCCCCACGACGACGGCGATCTGCGGAGCGACGTCCAGGCGGAAGAAGCGGTGGGCAGTGCGCCACGCGTGGGCGTGCATCCTGCCCATGAACCCGGTCCCGATGAGGGCCACCCGCAGCGCGGGGCGACTGGACATCACCATCGACATCGCCTTTCTCTTGCGATCCGCGCACCAGGATGCCACCCCGACTGGCGGGCCCATCAGTTTTTGCGCAAAACTCGACGTCGTGACCTCCCTCGCTCAGATCGCCGCGGAGAGCGGTGTGAGTGTCTCGACCGCGTCGCGTGCGCTACGCGGACGCGGCGAGATGGCCCCGGAGACCCGTGCTCGCGTCCTCGCCGCCGCTCAGCGACACGGGTACTCGGCCACCGGGGTGCGACGTGGTCGCCCCCGCTCGGGGACCTCGCGCCTGTTCGACCTCGTGCTCGGGCGCTTCCACGACCCGTACGCCGATGAAGTCACGGCGGGCGCGCACCTTGCCGCCGCGCGACACCGCTTCGATCTCGTCCTCACCGCCGAGAGCGACACTCCCGACGATGACTGGCCGACACGGATTCGGGCACGGGGCTCGGCGGGAGTCGTCCTGGGACTGATCCTGCCGACGGCCGCACAGATCGCGATGCTGCACAACGCCGGGATCCCCATCGTGCTGATGGATCCTCGCGCCGATGCCGACGTCCCGCTCACGAGCGTGCGCACGACAGACGTCGCCGGCGGCGCCGCCGCCGCCGAGCACCTCATGGACGCGGGCGCCGAGCGGTTCCTCATCGTCGACGCCGCACCCTCCTACCGTTTCGGACGCGGCCGCGTGGAGGGGTTCGAAAAAGCCGTGCGCGCGCGGCATCCGGATGCCGCCGTCGACCGGGTGCGCGCCGACTGGACTGCCCCGACCGCACGGCTCGTGAGTCTGCCCGCGCTGGCGGGAGCCTCCGACACGGCGCCGATCGGCGTCTTCGCCCTGTCAGACGAGATGGCGATCGGCGTCTACCGCGCCGCCGCCGACCTGGGGCTTCGCGTGGGACGCGACATTCTGGTGGTCGGTTTTGACGACGTCCGGGCGGCGAGGTGGGTACACCCCGCACTGACGACGATCCGTCAGCCGATCCGTGAAATGGCCGGCGCGGCGATCGATGAACTCGCCGCGATCGCCCACGGAGCGAACCCGGCCCGCCGCATCATCGAGCTTCCCACGACCCTCGTCGTGCGCGGTTCGACCGGGGCAACGCCCGCCCCCGAGAACGGGGTCAGCCGCGGAAATCCTCGGGATCGACCTCGTCGAGGAAGCGCTTGAACTCGTCGACCGAGGCCTCCTCATCGTCCGTGTCGATCATGTCGGGCATTCCCGCCTCCGCGACAACGGCGTCAGCGACCCACATGGCCGCACCCACCCGTGACGCGAGCGCAATCGCATCGGAGGGTCGCGCATCGATGACGTGGACCGCATCGGCCCGCACGACGGTCACTTCGGCGTAGAACGTGCCGTCCTCGATACGGGTCACCTCGACTCGCGTCACCTGTGCGTCAAGACTCTCGAGCAAAGACTTCATGAGGTCATGTGCCAGCGGCCTGGGAGTCACCGCGTTCTCCACGGCAACGAGTATCGATGTCGCCTCCTGCGCCCCGATCCAGATCGGCACGACCGATCCGCTCGATGGAGCCTCCCCGACGGGCTTGAGCAGGATGACATGCTGCCCCAACGAGTCCATCGCCACCCCGGCGACGCGTACCTGAACCATGCCGAGCCTCCCTCGCGGGTCTGTGGCCCACATTACGCGCGCTCGGGGCCACCGTCCTCGGCGGGGACGCTTTCGGCATCCTCTGTCGCGGAGTCTGCGTCGGATACCTCGATCGTCGCCACCGCGCCCTCGGGCCGAATCATCTCCCGGACCTCCGCCATGAAGCTCGTCAGCTGGTGTTGCTGCCAGCGCAGCTGCCGCGTGCGATCCTCCGCGTCGCGCAGCACCGTGTCCGCGTGCGTCGAGACCGCATCGATGATGCGCTGCGCCTTCTCACGAGCGCGGTCGAGGTGCTCGGCGGCGCGCATCCTCGCATCAGCCTCGATCTGCTGCGCCTGCGACCGCATGAGCCTGTCGAAGTCGTCGGCCTTCGCGGTGATCCGCTGTGCGTGCTCGAGCGCGGCCGCGACCTGCGCGTTCGCATCCGTCGTGATGCGCTCCGCGTGCGCGACAGCCTGGTTGTGCAGCACCAGGAACTCCTGCTGCGCATCATCCTGACGGCGGGTGAGCGACTCCTCGAACTCCGCCGCACGCATCCGCAGCTCGCGCACCGCCTCCTCCGCAGCGGCTCGGGACTGCTCCGTCTCCCGCGCGACGATGGCACGGGTGGTCGCGGCTGCCTTCTCGGCCTCGGTGCGGATCGCGGCGGCCTCCTGCTCGGCCTGCACGACGGCGTCGGCCGATGCCGCGGCCTCCCGCTCGAGGCGAGCGGTATGGGCGGTCAACTCCGTCTGCATCCGGAGGCGGATCTGCTCGGCGTCGCTGCCTGCCCGCGCGATGATCTGCGCGGCCTCGGCCTCGGCTTCGGCGCGCCGGTGGTCCCCCTCGGCGCTTGCTGCCTGCAAGAGCTTGTCGGCTTGCACGGTGGCGTTGTGGATGATGGTGCTCGACTGCTCTTCCGCCACACGCAGCACCTCTTCGAAGTGGCGCCGGTTCGGCGATGCGGCAGTCCCGTCCGCGAGCTCCTCGGTCAGCACGGCGATCCGACTCTCGGCCTCAGCGAGCTGTGCACGCACAGCGGTGAGCTCGCCCTCGACACGCGCGAGCCGCTCGTGGGCCGCGTCGGCGCGCGCGGCGCTCTCGTTCGCGCGGTGGGACTCGGCGGCGAGGTCGGCACTCAGGCGCGCGACTGCAGCATCCACGTCGTCACGGTCGTACCCGCGAAACGCCGTCGCGAATGCCACGCCGCGTGCCGGCACCGCCTCGGCGACCGCGGCCGCACTCATCAGCTCATCGAACGGCGAGGCCGGCGGGGCCTCCGTGCGGGGGGCTGAGGCGTTCTCTGGCATCCGTTCCTCCGGGACGTGCATAGTCGCAAACTCCCCCGAGCGATCACACGCTACCTCTCCCAGATGACGATCAGGTAGCCGGATGCTTGGGATCCGCCGAGCGTTGCCAGGTGCGCCGGCCACCCCAGTGGCGGGAAACGTACTCGACAGCCTCGTCAACGGCGAAGGAACGGGTGGAGTTGCCCACCCGAACCCACAACTCGGTCGATGACCCGTCCTTCGCATGCGTCATGAACACCGGCCGTGGTGACGGCGGACACACGATCACGCAGACGACCTTGCCGTTGGGAGCGGCAGGGAACCGGACGATCGGCAACGCGGCGGCATTCCGGCCGAGAAGCGTCGAAAGCAGGTCTCGCAGCCAGAGCTCGAAGCGATCGACATCCGCGACGCGGAGCGTCGCGAGATCCCGGTCAAGCCCCAGCGCCTCACCGGCGTCGTTGGCCCCCACCACCAGCGTCCCGCCACCGCTGTTGAGGAACGCGGCGACCGTCTTGGCCACCACCTGCTCCATCCGCGGGTCCTTCTTGTCTTCGCGGACGTTCCACCGCGCTGTCTCTTTCAGCTCGACGCGGTCGGATTCGCCCGCGGCCAACAGTGCTGCGACATCGACCTCGCCCGGGTCGCGGCGCAGACCCGCGAACAGTGTCGAGACCAGGAAGGTCACCAGGATGCTGGATCCGAACGCGATCAGCAGGGTCGTCGGCATCCACAGCCGTAGTCCGGAGATGAACCAGCCCGCGATGAAGAGCCCGATCGCGGTCCCCACGACCGAGGTGAGGATCATGACCGGCAGAGACAACGGGAGACGAGAGCGGAACACGCGTCGCATCGCGAGCGCGATGAGGTACGAGATCAGCAGCGCGATCGGGAGCCCGACCGCGAACTCGACGAGTTGGATGTTGGCAGGCATGGCGGGAACGGATCAGCGAAGCGCGCCGACGCTCGCGAGCGCGAGGCGCACGAGCGTGCCGCGACCGCCCTCCATCTCGGCGGCCAGCGAGTCGGACGCCGCCTCCTCCGGCGACATCCATGTGACCTCGAGCGCGTCCTGGCGCGGCTCGCAGGTGCCGGTGACGGGCACGACGAAGGCCAGCGACACGGCGTGCTGGCGGTCATCGAAGAACGGACTCACCCCGGGAATCGGGAAGTACTCGGCGACCGTGAACGGCACGGGCTGGGGCGGCAGGAGGGGGAACGCCATCGGCCCGAGGTCGTTCTCGAGGTGGCGGAACAGCGCGTCGCGCACGGTTTCGCCGTAGCGCACCCGACCCGAGACGAGAGAACGCGTGATCTCGCCGAGGGGCGTGGCCCGCAGCAGGATGCCGACCTCGGTGACCAGTCCCACGCCGTCGGTGCGCACCGGGAGGGCCTCGACGTAGAGCATCGGCAGACGCCGGCGCGCCTCGGCGAGTTCGATGTCGGTCAGCCACCCGGGATTGGATGCGCTGCCGGGGACGGGGGAACCGAAGCTCCCGTCACCGACGGGTCGACCCGCGCGACCGAAGGAACTCCCGACTCCGCCGAGCGGATCGCGGGACGTCTCGTCGTCGTCGCGCTCGTTGGGGTCGGGGTCTGGGGTCCGTACCGGCATGTCTCTTGTATACCCTGAGGCCATGAGCGAGATCGACACGCCGGCGCTCGCTGACGACGCCGTGCTCTGGTCCACCGCCCCCGACGACCGGTCCGGGCGGCCGCTGCTCGTGCTGCTGCACGGGTACGGATCCGATGAGCGCGACCTCTTCGGCCTGCGACCCTATCTGCCCGCCGATCTCACGGTCGCCGCGCTCCGCGCTCCCCTCACGCCTCCCTGGCCGTCGCCGGGCTACTCCTGGTACCCGATCGAAGGTCTCGAAAGCCGCGATCCCTCGCGGGTCACGGATGCCGCGACCAGGCTGATCGAGTGGATCGACGGCCTGCCCGGGGACGAACCGGTGGGACTGCTGGGGTTTTCGCAGGGCGCAGCCGTCTCTATGCAGGCGATGCGCCTCGCGCCGCAGCGATTCTCCTTCGCCGTCAACCTCAGCGGCTACGTCGCACCCGGCGACCTCGACGGCGACGCGGCGATGGCCGAACGCAAGCCGCCTGTGTTCTGGGGCCGCGGGTCGCACGACGACGTCATCCCGCGCACGCTCGTGGAGCACACGGCGCAGTGGCTTCCCAGCCACGCCGCACTGTCGGGTCGCGTGTATCCCGGGCTCACCCATAGCGTCTCGGAGCAAGAGCTCGCCGACGTGCGCGACTTCCTCGACGCACAGCTGGCCACGCTCTAACGGTCACGGCGGGGTCTTCCTGGTCGGAAAACCGTAACCCGCACGCAACAGTTATCCGACACGCTGGGGTCCATGTCGATCAAGGTGGCTCTCGAACACCGCACTGCGTATGAGTTCGCCCGGCCCATCTCGGTCGCCCCCCACCTGGTACGGCTGAGACCGGCTCCGCACTCGCGCACCCCGATCGAGGCGTACTCCCTCGAGGTCACGCCGAAGAACCACTTCGTCAACTGGCAGCAGGACCCCTTCGGTAACTGGGTCGCACGCCTCGTGTTCCCCGACAAGGTCGAGCGGCTGGAGATCACCGTCGGCCTGGTCGCCGACATGATGGTGATCAACCCGCTCGACTTCTTCGTCGAGGAGTACGCCGAGCGGTTCCCCTTCGAGTACCGCCCCGACCTGGCATCCGATCTCGCGCCGTACCTGCGACCGGTGCCCGGCAGCGGCCGTGCCCGGAAGTGGCGCGAGAGCCTGCCTCCGCTGCCGCACGCGGGCGTACCCACGGTGACCTTCCTCGCGGACCTGAACCGGGCCGTGCAACGGCGTGTGGCCTACAGCGTGCGGATGGAAGCGGGAGTGCAGACCCCGAACCACACGCTGCGCACCGGCATCGGATCGTGCCGCGACAGCGCGTGGCTGCTGGTGAGCCTGCTACGCCAGTACGGCCTCGCGGCGCGCTTCGTCTCGGGCTATCTGATCCAGCTCGCGCCCGACCAGGAATCCCTCGATGGCCCGAGCGGACCCGCCGCGGACTTCACGGACCTCCACGCGTGGGCCGAGGTGTACATTCCCGGAGCGGGATGGATCGGGCTGGATGCCACGAGCGGCTTGTTCGCCGGCGAAGGTCACATCCCCCTCAGCGCGACACCGGAGCCCTCCTCCGCCGCGCCGATCTCGGGTGCGACCGAGGCCGTCGAGGTGGAGTTCTCGTTCCACAACACCGTGCGCCGCATCCACGAAGACCCACGGACGACCCGCCCCTACACGGATGCCCAGTGGCAGCGGATCGACGCGCTCGGCGAGGCCGTCGATCAGCGGCTCGCCGCCGGCGACGTGCGACTCACGATGGGCGGGGAACCGACGTTCGTCTCGATGGATGACGCCACGGCGCCGGAGTGGAACACGGATGCCGACGGCGAGCACAAGCGCGAACTCGCAGATGCCCTCGCACACAAGCTACGCGAGAAGTATGCCGGTGGCGGCATCGTGCATCGCGGCCAGGGCAAGTGGTACCCGGGCGAGCCACTTCCCCGCTGGAACATCGCACTGCAGTGGCGTAAGGATGGCGTGCCGCTGTGGCACGATCCGTCGCTGTTCGCCGACCCGTGGTCAGACGAGCCGAACCCTCACGCGCACGCGGATGCCGAGACGCTCGCGCGTCGAGTCACGCAGACCCTCGGCATCCCGCACAGCCGGCTCCTCCCGGCCTACGAAGATCCGCTTGCCGCGCTGGCCGCCGAGGTCCGAAAGCCCGTCGGCGAACCGACCGATGTCGAAGGCTTCGACGAACACGACCTCGCCGCGCTCGATCGTGATCTCTCCTCGCCCCGCGGCTGGGTGCTTCCGCTCACGACCGACGGGCACTGGACGAGCCCGGTGTGGACGTTCCGTCGCGGTCGACTCGTTCTCACCCCCGGGACGAGTCCCATCGGGCTGCGACTGCCGCTGGACTCGGTGTCGTGGACCCCGCCGGAGCCGACGGCGGAGCCGTCGTACCTGGAAGAGGGCCCCCTGCGCGAGCCGGCGGTTCCGGACGTCTCACTGCAGGGGGTCGCGGCGACCGCGACCACCGCGATCGCGTTCGAGGCCCGCGACGGTCACGTCCACGTCTTCCTTCCGCCGGTCGCCTACCTCGAGGACTATGCCGACCTGCTCTATGTCCTGGAACAGGCAGCAGCAGCGCGCGGCATCCGTCTGGTCATCGAGGGTTACCCCCCGCCGCCTGACACGCGCCTCGAGCAGCTCGTGGTCACCCCCGACCCGGGCGTCATCGAGGTGAACGTGCAGCCCGTGTCGTCCTGGGCACAGCAGCGGGAACTGACGATGACCCTCTACGACCTGGCTCGACGGAGTCGGCTGGCCACCGAGAAGTTCGACCTCGACGGCGTGCACACCGGCACCGGCGGCGGCAACCACATCACGATCGGGGGCATCCAACCGATCGACTCGCCGCTGCTGCGCCGACCGGATCTGCTCGCAAGCCTCATCACCTACTGGCAGCGCCACCCCAGCCTGTCCTACCTGTTCTCGGGACGATTCATCGGTCCGACCAGTCAAGCACCGAGGTTCGACGAGGGCAGACCCGAGGCCGTGCACGAGATGGAGGTCGCCCTGCGCGAGCTGCGCCGAATGGATGCCGAGGCCGCGGCATCCGGCGGCACGGCGCGTCCCTGGACGGTCGATCGGGCATTGCGGCACCTCCTGACCGACATGACCGGCAACACCCACCGGGCGGAGTTCTGTATCGACAAGCTCTACAGCCCGGATTCCAGCCGGGGACGGCTCGGACTGCTCGAGCTGCGAGGGTTCGAGATGCCCCCGCATCCGGAGCTCGCCCTCGTCCAGGCGCTCCTGGTGCGCAGCCTGATCGCCTGGTTCTGGGAGACCCCGTACGACGAACCCCTCATCCGGTGGGGGACCCGCCTGCACGACGAGTTCCTCCTGCCCCAGGGCACCCTTCTCGACATCGAAGGCGTCATCGACGACCTGGGACGCGCAGGCATCCCGTTCGAACAGTCCTGGCTCGATGCGTTCGCGGAGTTCCGCTTCCCCCGCGTCGGCGTCGCGCGTATCTCGGCCCCCGGCGCCCGCATCGAACTCGAGTTACGGCAGGCGATCGAGCCCTGGCACGTGCTCGGCGAGGAGGCGACCGGCTCCGGTACCGCGCGCTACGTGGACTCCTCCGTCGAGCGGATGCAGGTCACCGTGCGCGGCATCGACGAGCGCCGACACCTCGTGACGTGCAATGGTGTACCTGTGCCTCTCACTTCGACCGGCACGCTCGGCCAGTACTACGCGGGCGTGCGCTACCGCGCGTGGCAGCCGTGGTCAGCGCTGCATCCGTCGATCGCGGTGCACTCGCCGCTGACGTTCGAGGTCATCGACACCCGGGCCGAGGCGAGCCTCGGCGGTGCGACCTACCACGTCGTGCATCCGGGCGGACGCGCGTACGACCGCCCGCCGGTGAACGCCTTCGAAGCCGAAGCGCGGCGCGCCAGCCGCTTCGAGACCCACGGTCACACTGCCGGGCACGTCGACGTCGGCGCCCTCCGTGAGCGAGGGCGACGCGCCGCATCCGGCGACTACCCGCACACCCTCGACCTGCGCAGGACCGCCCCGGCGTGAGCGTCCTGCGCGACTACGCCGCTTCGGTCACCCAACCCACGCTGCCCTTCGCTTCACCCCGGGGATCGTCGGCGCGCTTCGACGAGGTCATCGCACCGGATGGCACCCTGCGCCCCGCCTGGCGCGCTATCGCGCCGGGCGCACTCTCCCTCACCGTCGGTGACCTCTCGCGTCTGGACCGTGAGGTCTCGACGCTCCTGGCCGACGAGGGCGTGACCTACAACCCCGCGGGCACCGATCCGCAGCCGTGGCGACTCGACCCGCTGCCCCTCGTACTCGAGGGCGCCACGTGGACGAAGCTCGACGTGGGCCTCGCGCAGCGGGCCGAGCTGCTCAACGCGCTCCTGGTCGACCTGTACGGCGAGCGACGGATGCTGCGCGAGGGCATCCTGCCGGCGGCCACGGTGCTGGGGCACGCGGGGTACGTCCGTGCCGTGGCGCGGACCGGCGCGACGGACCGGCATCCGCTGCTGCTGAGCGCGACGGATCTCGGGAGAGGCGCCGACGGCGAATGGCGGGTCATCTCCGACCGCGTGCAGGCCCCCTCCGGGCTCGGCTACGCGATGGAGAATCGGCGGATCGTGTCGCAGGTCCTTCCGGAGCTGTTCCACGGCGCGACGCTGCACCGCGTCGAGCCCTACGTCGACGCGCTCCGCGAGGCGCTGGTCGCCGCGGCGCCGGATGCCCGAGCCGACGCGCGCGTCGTCGTGCTCAGCCCCGGCGCTTTCTCCGAGACCGCCTACGACCAAGCGTTCCTCGCCGGCATGCTCGGGTTCCCGCTCGTTCAGGGCGCGGACCTGGTCGTGCGCGACGGGAAGGTGTGGATGAAACCGGCGGGCTGGCCCGAGGCAACGCCCCGCGAACGCGTCGATGTCATCCTGCGCCGCGTGGATGCCGAATGGTGCGATCCGCTCGAGTTGCGCGGCGACTCGCAGCTGGGCGTCGCGGGGCTCACCGAGGCGGTTCGCCGTGGCAGCGTGAGACTCGTGAACGGCCTGGGAGCGGGCGTCCTCGAAAACCCCGCGCTCCTGCCGTTCCTGCCCGCGCTGTGCGAACGGCTCCTGGGCGAGCAGCTTCGCCTCGCCTCCACGCCGACGTGGTGGTGCGGGGACCCTGACGCCCTGGGCGAGGTCACGCCGCGGCTGCTCGAGGCCGACCCGAGCCTCGTGGTCAGAACGATCGACGGGCCGCGGACGCCGCTGGAGGCATCCGATCCGGCGAGCCTGGTGGACCGCATCCGCACGACTCCCCATCGGTTCGCCGTGCAGGAGGTGCTCGCGCTTTCGCAAGCTCCGACGTGGCGGGCGCCGGGATATGTGGATGCCCGAGCCATCGTGCTGCGCACCTTCACGGTCCACCACCAGTCGACGTACCGACCCTTCATCGGGGGGCTTGCCACTGCCGTCGCCGATGGCACACTGCCGACCGCCTCGAAAGACGTCTGGGTTCTCAAGTCGGATCCGGCCGAGCTCGACCAGGGACTGCCGGATGGCACGGCGGTCACCGTCGTCCAGTCGGTGCCCGAAGTCGCACCCCGCGCCCTGGACGATCTGTTCTGGTCGGGCCGCTACGCGGAGCGGGCCGAGGATCTTCTGCGTCTCGTGCTCGCGATCCGCTCGGATGCCGATCAGCTGTCCGCGCCGGGCCCGACGGCGACGCAGAGCACGCGCGTGCTCGTCGGGGCCGTGCAGCGCCTGTGCGGTACGCGGTGGCGTGACCTCGACGACGAGTTCCGATCCGTCCTGCTCGATGCCACGCGCCCCGGTTCTGTCGCCCATTCCCTCTCCCGCCTGCGCACGACCCTCGAGGGTGTGCGCGATCAGCTCTCCTCCGACACGTGGCGCGTCTTCGCCGCAACCGACCGGGCGGGCTCCTCGCTGCGGATCACGCCGCACGCCCACGGGATCGGCGAGTCCGCGGGCCAGATGCTCACGGCGCTTCTGGCGCTGCAGGGCACCTCGGCGAACATGATCCGCGACGCCGGCTGGCACATGATCGAGACCGGCCGAGCGATCGAGAGGGCGCTACAGGTCGGCATCCTGCTGCGCGCGACGATGGTCGACCGGCTCGTGGGCGACGTGGAACAGGAAGTGCTCGACGCCGTGCTGCGCGCAAGCGAGAGCGTCGTCACGCATCGGCGCCGGTACCGCGGCGCACTCTATGCGAGCGGCGTCATCGACCTGTTGGTGCGCGACGCCGAGAACCCGCGCTCGCTCCGATTCGCCGTCGCCCGCATCCGGGAACACCTCACCGCGCAGCCGTTGTCGACCGGATCGACGCGCCCGGAGCGGTTGCTCGACCAGCTCGAGGCACAGCTGGCCCAGGTGCAGGTCGCCGACCTCGCTATGGCGGTCGACAACCACCGGTCAGTGCTCCAGGACACGCTCGAGGATGCCGACGCCCAGCTTCGGGAGATCGCGCGCGCGATCGAGGCACTGCACTTCTCCGCAGGACCACCGCCGCAGACCTACGCGTCGCTCTCGCTGACGGAGCTCACGGGGGCCCTGTCATGAATGGCACTGTCGTGAATGGCAGTGTCGTGGGACGGGGTCCCGTCATGTCCACTGTCGTGAAAGGTCCTGTCGCAAAGGCCGCCCGATGAAGTACCTCGTGTCCCACCGGACGGTCTACGAATACAGTGACGACGTCCGCAACAGCCTCGGCCTCGCCCACGTCGCGCCGCGTCCCGTCGCGTGGCAGCAGATCGCGTCGCACGCGGTGACGATCGACCCGGAACCGAACGACGTGAGCCACGAGCTCGACGCGTTCGGCAACGTCGTGACCTACTTCCACGTCACGGCGCCCCACACGCGCTTGGTGGTGGATGCACGCACGGATGTCACGGTCGATGCGCCGCACTACGACGACGCCGCCCTGGCTCTGCCGTGGGAGCAGTCCCGCCCGCTGCATCACCCTGAGATGCCCGGGGCGTGGGCGGCCGCGGAGTTCGCCGTCGCCTCACCCAAGGCCGAACACGTCGCGGCAGCTCACGAGTATGCCGCGGCGTCCCTCGCACCGGGACGCCCCATCGGCGAGGCCGCGACCGATCTCATGCACCGCATCAAGGCCGACTTCGACTACGACAAGACGGCGACGACGGTCACGAGCTCTGTGGCCGAGGTCCTGCGCACGCGCGCGGGCGTGTGTCAGGACTTCGCGCACCTGGCCCTCGCGTGTCTGCGCAGCCACGGTGTTGCGGCGCGCTACGTCAGCGGCTACCTCGCGACCCAGCCCCCACCCGGCCGGGAGCGCGTCGTCGGCGCGGACGCCTCCCACGCGTGGCTCGCGGTCTGGCTGCCCGGGTCCGACGAGTGGCTCGCGATCGATCCGACTAACGACCAGTGGGCGAACGACCGGTACGTGACCGTCGCCTGGGGGCGCGACTACGGCGATGTTTCCCCCGTCAAGGGCATCATCTTCACGACGGCCAAACGTTCGACCCTGCGCGTCTCGGTCGATGTCGCCCCGGCCCCGGCATCCTGACGGCAGACCAGGGCGAGGGGCTTCGATTGCCCCGAACGACGATCTTCCCGCGCAGCCACGGCGTGTTGCGGCAAACGAACGGGGATGCGGCGAGCGCAACCCCTCCGGAGATGACGCGTTCGTGTGCGAAGATTCGGCGCGTGAGGTCCTACACCTGCCGGGTCTGCGGCAATCGCCTGTTCTTCGAGAACTCCGTCTGCGTCGCGTGTGACACACCGCTCGGCTACTCCCGCGCCGAGCACGATCTCGTGCCGCTCGACCGCGGCGATCGCACCTACACGGATGCCGACGGCACGGTCTGGCACGTCTGCGCGAACCTCGGGCTGTCGGGCTGCACCTGGCTCACCGCCGAATCCGGCGGGCTGTGCTTCAGCTGCGGCCTGACCCGCACCCGCCCCAACGACACGGATCTCGAGGGAATCTCGAACTACGCCCCCGCCGAGCGCGCCAAACGTCACCTCGTCGCGGAACTCGACGAGCTCGGCATCCCGATCCTCGACCGGAGCGCCGACCCGCGCGGGGTCGCGTTCGATCTGCTCTCGAGCGTCGCCGAACCCGTCACGATCGGGCACGCCGACGGGATCATCACGATCGATCTGGCCGAATCCGAGGATGCGCACCGTGAGAAGGTGCGGGCGATGCTCGACGAGCCCTACCGCACGATGCTCGGCCATTTCCGGCACGAGATCGGCCACTACTACGAGTCGTTCCTCATCACGGATGACGACACTCGCGCCCGCGCCCGGGAGCTCTTCGGTGACGAGACCGAGGACTACCAGGCAGCGATCGACCGGCATTACGCGGAAGGTGCCCCGGCGGACTGGCAGGAGCACTACATCTCCCGGTACGCGACGATGCATCCCTGGGAGGACTTCGCCGAGACTTGGGCGCACTACCTGCATATCAGCGACAGCATCCAGACCGCCGAGGAGTTCGGCCTGCTCCGCCCCGCGACGGCCGCATCATTCCGCGAGCGGGTGACCGGGACATGGATGCCGCTGTCGACCGCGCTCAACATGATGAACCGGTCGATGGGCAACGACGACCTCTACCCGTTCTTGCTGTCGACGCCCGTGCTCGACAAGCTCGAGTTCGTCGCCGAACTCGCGGCTGCCTCGGGAGAGCCG
>NZ_JBYIPB010000010.1:0-117766 GCF_057706855.1 Microbacterium sp. bgisy207 | reverse complement strand
GGCGTCGCGGTGAATCCGCGGCGCGCGCCGGGCGCAGGCACGGAGGCGGTGAGGACGGCGATGCTCGCGACGAGTGCGACCTGATACATGGCATCCTCCTTGGCGTGATGGGCCCCGCGCGACGCGGCAGCCCTCCAGGTTAGGCCGGTGAGTCCGCGGAAAGCAAGGACGGGTCTTCGCGAAACAGGAGGGACCGCTTCACGTCGAGACCCCACGCGAAGCCGCCGAGGCTCCCGTCGGTACGCAGCACGCGGTGGCACGGGACGAACAGCGCGGGGGCGTTCCGGGCGCAGACGGATGCCGCAGCCCGCACCGCGGACGGCTGCCCGAGCACTGTCGCGAAGGCGGCGTACGACAGGGGCGCGCCGGGCTGGATCCGGCGCAGGGCCGCCCATCCTGCGAGCTGGCCCGGCGTGCCGAACTGCCTGACCCTCACGGCGTCGATCGCCGCGAGGTCACCCGCGTAGTAGTCGCCGACAACGGATGCCGCATCCGTTCTGCCCGGGCGCACGCGGTCGGGTCGTCGGTCCCGGCGGATACGCTCGACGATCCGCTGCGGCGAGTCGGTCCATCCCGACGACATCACGACGCCGTCTTCGGTCGTGAGGATCGCGAACGGCCCGTCGGGGGTGTCGACGACCTCGAGCACAGCGGTGTCGGTCATGCGGGGATCTCCTCTGCGGGTGCGCTCCGTACCGGAGCAGACGGGGTCGTGATCGCGGGTGTCGCGCGCCGCCGGGCGGGGCGGGATGCGGGAGTCCGGGTGGGGCGGGGCGGCGCCGCGCGCCACAGGTGCGCGCTCAGGTAACTCCGCCAGGGCGCGACGGTTCCCGCCCACCCCTCGAGGTGCGCGGGCCCGATGCCGAGCGCGGTCGCGCCGGCGCGAACCGCGACATCGGTGGGCAGGAAGACGTCCGGATCGCCGAGCACCCGCATCCGCACGTAGTCGGCCGTCCAGGGACCGACCCCGGGTAGGGCAAGAAGGGCACGGCGCTGCTGCACGCCGTCGTCGGCGATCGTCAGGGTGAGCCGGCCCTCGGCCAGCGCCTCCGCGGCGCCGACGATGGCGCGGATGCGGGCGCGCGGGCCTCGGAGCACCTCGGCGCCGTGCTCGGCGATCGCCGCCATCGTCGGAAACAGCCGCGTCATACCCTCGGGGCCCGGGACCTCCTCGCCCAGCGCGTCTGCCAGCGCGGACAGGGCGGTTCGGGCGGCGGCGACGCTGATCTGCTGGCCGACCATCGCGCGGATGAGCATCTCGTGAGGATCGGCAGCACCGGGCACGCGGATGCCCGGAATCCGGCGGACCCGAGGGGCGAGCTCCGGATGCCGAGACAGCGCGGCGTCGATGGCGAGGGGATCTGCGTCGAGGTCGAAGATGCGCCGCACCCGGGCGACGAGTGCCGCAAGGTCGGAGAGCGCGGTCACGGTAGCCCGCAGCCGCACGGCGCCGCCGGGATCGGTCGTGACCTCGAACCTGCCGGGTCCCGACGCGAGTCGTACCGTGCGCGCGAAGGATGTTTCACTCGCCGATTCGACGCTCGGGAGCGCTCGCGCGCTCATCCACGCGAACAGCCCCGCCGCATCGAAGGGCTCCCGCACCGGAAGCGCGAGATCGATGACCCCGGCGGGTGACCCGGCTCCCCCGCGACGGGCGCGCAACTCGAGGGGGGTCAACCCGAAGACCTCCCGGATCGTGTCGTTGAACTGCCGCACGCTCGCGAACCCGGAGGCGAAGGCGATGTCGGATGCCGACATCGCGGTGCCCACGAGCAGCATCCGTGCCGTGTGCGCGCGCTGCGCGCGACTGAGCGCGAGGGGGCCCGCGCCGAGCTGCGCGGTCAGGATCCTCGTGAGATGCCGCGGCGAGTAGCCGAGGCGGCGCGCCAGACCCGGGACGCCCTCCCGCTCGATCACCCCATCGGCGATCAGGCGCATCGCGCGCGCCGCGAGATCCCCGCGGATGTCCCACTCCGGCGAGCCGGGTGCCGCCTCGGGCAGGCAGCGCTTGCAGGCCCGGTAGCCGGCCTCGTGGGCCGCCGCGCTCGTCGGATAGAACGTGACGTTCGCCGGCTTCGGGGTGCGGGCCGGACAACTGGGCCGGCAGTAGATTCCGGTGGAACGAACCGCCGTCACGAACTGACCATCGAAACGGCCGTCGCGCGACTGGATCGCGGCGTACCGTTCCTCGAAGGTCATCGACAGCATGCGTCCAGACTGCCACGCCGTACAGGTCCCCACTGGCGGAAAACAGACACGGCAGCATCCCCCCTCCCCGACCTCGCGCGATCGCCTCCTGCCGCGCGAGTGTCGCGCTCGGACCGGGAGAGCCGCGACAGGGCGGGACGCTCGGGCTAGCGTAGGCCCATGAGCGCGCAGGAGTATGACCTGGTTGTGATCGGGGCGGGCCCCGTCGGCGAGAACGTCGCCGACCGAGCCGTGCAGGGGGGCCTGCGGGTCGCCATCGTCGAGAGTGAACTCGTGGGCGGGGAGTGCTCGTACTGGGCGTGCATGCCGTCCAAGGCGCTGCTGCGCAGCGGCGCGGCTGTGCGCGCAGCGCGGGCAGTCGACGGGGCCGCCCAGGCGGTGACCGGCGACGTTGATGTCGCGGCGACCCTGGCGCGCCGCACGCGCATCACCCACGACTGGACGGACACCTCGCAAGTCGAGTGGCTCGAGAGCGCGGGCATCGACCTCGTCCGCGGACACGCGCGGATCGCCGGCCGCAAGCGGGTCGAGGTCACCGGCCCGGGCGGGGAGGTCGTCGATCTGATCGCCATCCACGCCGTCGCGGTCTGCACGGGGTCGGCCGCGCTGCTTCCGGCTACGCCGGGGCTCGCGCAGATCGGAGCGTGGACCAGCCGCGAAGCCACCAGCGCGGCATCCGCTCCCGCGTCCCTCGCGATCATCGGCGGCGGCGTCGTGGGCTGCGAGATGGCAACGGCATACGCGAGCTTCGGCACCGACGTGACGCTGATCGCGCGGTCCGGGCTGTTGGGGGGCATGGAACCGTTCGCGGGCGAGATGGTCGGCGAGGCCCTCACCGCGCAGGGCGCGCGCGTGCTCACCGGTGTCGATGTGGTTTCCGCGTCGCGCGGCCCCGCAGGGCGCACGCTCACGCTCTCGGACGGCACCTCGGTCACCGCCGACGAGGTGCTGGTCGCCACCGGCCGGGTTCCGCGCACGGCGGACCTCGGCCTTGAGGCCGTCGGTCTCGCCCCGGGCGACTGGCTCGACGTCGACGACACGATGCTTGTGAAAGACACCGACTGGCTCTACGCCGTCGGCGATGTGAACCATCGCGCGCTTCTGACCCACCAGGGCAAGTACCAGGCCCGGGCGGCGGGTGATGTCATCGCCGCCCGGGCCCAGGGCAGACCCGTCGACACCTCGCGATGGGGCACCCATGTGGCCACCGCCGACCACGATCACGTCCCCCAGGTGACGTTCACCGACCCCGAGGTCGCGTCGGTGGGACTCACCGCCGAACGGGCCGAGGCGGCCGGGATCAACATCCGGGTTCTCGACTACGACCTCTCCTGGGTCGCCGGCGCCGCGACGACATCGGATGACTACCGCGGCCGTGCCCGCGCCGTCGTCGACCGCGACCGCGACGTCCTCGTGGGCGCCACGTTCGTGGGTCCGGATGTCGCGGAGATGCTGCACTCGGCGACGATCGCGATCGTCGGCGAAGTGCCCCTGGCACGGCTGTGGCACGCGGTTCCCGCGTATCCGACCGTCAGCGAAGTGTGGCTGCGATGGCTGGAGACCTACGGCAGACCCTGAACGAGCGGGGTGCGCCGCGGGTCGAGGAGCCCGCGGCCCGCTCAGTGGAAAGCGCCCGCGGCCCGCTCAATGGAAAGCGCCCGCGGCCCGCTCAGTGAAAAGCGCCCGCGGCCCGCTCAGTGAAAAGCGCCCGCGGCCCGCTCAGTGGAAGAAGTGGCGCTCTCCGGTGAAGAACATCGTGATGCCGGCATCCCGTGCCGCCTTGACGACCTCTTCGTCACGCACCGAACCGCCGGGCTGCACGATCGCCGAGACGCCCGCGTCGATGAGCACCTGCGGGCCGTCGGCGAACGGGAAGAAGGCATCGGATGCCGCCACCGACCCCGCCGCACGGTCTCCCGCGCGCTCGACGGCGAGTCGGCACGAGTCGACGCGGTTGACCTGCCCCATGCCGATACCCACGGTCGCAGAGTCCTTCGCCAGCACGATCGCGTTGGATTTCACGGCGCGGCAGGTCTTCCACGCGAAGATCAGGTTGGTCATCGTGGCTGCATCCGGCCGTTCACCGGAGACGAGCTCCCAGTCGGTGGCGACCGATTCGATGTCGTCGGGGAACCGGTCCGCGTCCTGCAGCAGGAGTCCGCCCGAGATCAGGCGCACGTCCATCGGCTCCTGCTTCCAGTCGTCGGGCAGCTTGAGAACCCGCAGGTTGTTCTTGAGTCGGAACACCTCCAGAGCCTCCGGCTCGAAGTCCGGCGCCACGATCACCTCGGTGAAGATGTCGCGCAGGTTCTCGGCCATCTTCAACGTCACCTTGCGGTTGGCGGCGATGACACCACCGAACGCGGATACCGGGTCGCACGCGTGCGCCCGCAGGTGGGCGCTGGCGATCGGATCGAGCGCGTTGGGTGCCGAGATGGCGATGCCGCACGGATTCGCGTGCTTGATGATCGCGACAGCGGGCTTGACCAGGTCGAAGGCGGCCCGGAGCGCGGCATCCGCGTCGACGTAGTTGTTGTAGGACATGTCCTTGCCCTGCAGCTGGGTCGCCTGGGCGATACCGTGACCCCCCGTGCGGGTGTAGATTGCCGCGCGCTGGTGCATGTTCTCGCCGTAGCGCAACGTCGCGAGGCGCTCGGCGCGGATCGTCAGGTGCGCCGGAAGGTCGACATCCTCCCCGAGCGTCTCGTCGGCGAACCACGTCGCCACGGCGCGGTCGTACTCGGCCGTGTGGGCGAATGCCCGCGCCGCCAGCTCACGGCGCTGCGCGAGGGTCGTCCCCCCCGCACGGATCGACTCGATGACCGACCCGTACGACTCCGGTGAAACCACGATCGCGACGTTCGCGTAGTTCTTCGCCGAGGCGCGCACCATCGCCGGACCGCCGATGTCGATCTGCTCCACGACGTCGTCGCCCTGAGCACCCGAGGCGACGGTCTCGACGAAGGGATAGAGGTTCACGACCACCAGTTCGAACGGCTGGATGCCCAGATCGGCGAGCTGGTTCTCGTGGTGTGCGAGGCGGAGATCGGCGAGAAGCCCCGCGTGCACGGCGGGATGCAGCGTCTTGACCCGACCGTCGAGGGATTCGGGAAAGCCCGTGACGGTCGCGACGTCGGTGACGGCGAACCCGGCATCACGGATGGTCGCGGCGGTCGACCCGGTCGAGACGATCTCGACACCGGCCTCGGCAAGAGCGGTCGCCAGGGTGAGGAGTTCGGACTTGTCGCTGACCGAGACCAGCGCCCGTCGGACGGGCACGACGTCGCGGTCGCGGTACAGGGACGGGTCGTGGCTGGGGCCTGCCATCAGGTCTCCTCGCTGTCAGGGCTCTGGGCCGGGGGCACGGGTTGTGGGGAAGCTGTGAATTCGGGTGGTCGTCGGCCTCGGGTACGAGATCCACGACGCAGGTCACGGGGCGGAAAGGTTGATCTCGCCGTCCGCGATGCGCCGGACGACATCGATCAGGAGTCGCCGTTCGACCGGCTTGATCCTCTCATGGAGGCTCGCCTCGTCGTCACCGGGCAACACGGCGATGCGCTCCTGCGCAAGGATCGGGCCGGTGTCAACGCCCGCATCCACAACGATGACGCTGGCGCCCGTCTGGGCCACACCCGCCGCCAGGGCATCGCGGACGCCGTGGGCCCCCGGGAACTCGGGGAGGTACGCGGGGTGCGTATTGATGATGCGCGGCGCCCAGGGCTCGAGCACCGCGGCCGGCAGCAGCCGCATCAGACCACTGAGCACGATCAGATCCGGCTGCCACGCCGCGAGCTGGTCGCGCAACGCTTCGCCCCACGCCTCGCGGTTCGGGTATTCGTCGTAGGGCACGAAGAACCAGGGGATGCCGAAGGCCTCGGCGTGCGAGAGGCCGTCAGCGTCGCGATCAGCGCCGACGACGACGATTCGTGCCGGGTAGTCGGGCTCGTTCGCCGCCTCGAGCAGCGCCCGGAGGTTGGATCCGGCGCCGGAGATGAGAACGGCGACGGTGAGCACCGGTTCAGTCTACCGAGGGCCCCTGCACTGTTGCGGCGAGGTCGGGGGCGACGGTGTCCTCGCGGACTCGCCGACGCGGAGAGAGCAGCAGGATCGCCGCACCCACGCCGATCTCGAGGCCGATGGCCAGGGCCACGGGGCCCGGCTCTGGTCCGACCCGCGCCAGCGTCCCCGGCCCGAGCGAACCGGACGCAAGCCCCGCGAGGACTGCCGCAGATGCGGCAGCGACGACGGCGATCCCCAGTGTCGTGACAATGCGGACCGGGAGGCGTTCGGCATCCGCCGAGTACAACGACCGGGCGACCCACCCGGCGAAGGCCCCGATGCCGAGGGGCAGGAGCACGAGCAGCAGCAGCCACGGCGACGTCGACTCGGGGAGCGCCCCGATCAAGGGCACACCCGGCAGGACGCCGGTGGTGGTTCCGGACGGCGCGACCGTCGACCCCACCCCGAGCGAGACACCCGGGCCCGCGACGAACGCGAGCGCCCACACGATGAGTGTCGGCAGGTAGAGCAGCTGCCCGAGCGTGAGGACGACGGCACCGAGGACATCCACGTGGGAGGCCTCGTACAGACCGACGATCTGGGAGCCACGCGCGAAGATCGCGACAGCGGTGGCGAGTGCGGCCACACCGACGATCCCGACGGTCGCGATCGCGCCCGTGCGGACGATGATGGTCGGCGTTCGAGACCAATCCTCGGGCAGGTCCTCGACTCGCTCGCGCACCGCCGCGATGAGCCCGCGATCGGCATCCTGCCATTCGGTGACGATGGCTCCCAGGAGCGCGGGAACGGCGAACACCAGCGCCGGGAAGAGGATCGCTTCGGTCAGCGAGGTCGCCGCAACCTGATTGCCGGCGGTCAGAGCGATGCCCGCGGCCGCCGCGGCATACGCGAGAGCGCCCCCGGCTGCGCCGGTGAACGCAGCGCCGGAGCGCGACGCGCGGCGACCCGATCGGGCTGCCGAGACCGCGGCGAAGGCCGCGAACGCCAGCGGCGCGAGCGAGAGCGTGAAGCTCGCCGCATCCGGATCGATGCCGACGGCCCCGACGTAGTCGGCCGGCAGTGTGATCTCCAGCGGCACGACGTGACCGAGCTGCCACACCATCGCCGCCGTCGGCCACAGCGCATCCCACGGCGCGGCACCACCGAATCCGACGACCCACACGAGGGTAGCGGGGGCGAGGACGACCGCCACCCCGGCCGCGACGGTGACGAGCGCGTCGAACGCCGCGAGAAGGAAGACGATGACCCGGTTCATGCGGGTTCGACCTTACCGATCAGCGCGCCCGCTGCCGGTCGACTCACCGAGCGCTGCGCCACGCCCCGGATGTCGGGACCGCGCCGTGAAACAGGTCCCGGACCGTCACGATCGTGAATCCGCGGTCGAGGAGCCCGTCGCAGACCGCCCCCACCGTGCGCCCGGTGTTCTGGTGGATGTCGTGCTGCAGCACGATCGATCCCGGCCGCGGCTGCGTCACCGCACGCTCGATGAGCACGTCGTCAGCGGGGCCCTTCCAGTCCTCGGTGTCGACGTCCCACAGGATGGCGGGCATGCCCGCGACCGCGAGGACGCGCGAGTTGTAGTCGCCGTACGGCGGGCGGAAGGTCGTGATCTCCTGACCGGACGCCGCCTCCAGCGCAGCCGTCGTATCGCGCAGCTGCGCCCGGATCTGAGCATCCGTGAGCGTGGTCAGGGCCGGATGGTTCCAGCTGTGGTTCCCGACCAGATGACCCTCGGCGACCATCCGCTGCAGGGTCCCCGCATACGCCTTCGCCTTCTCTCCCATCGCGAAGAACGTTGCGCCAGCGCGGTGGGCGGCGAGAGCGTCCAGCACCCCGGGAGTGAGATCGCTCGGGCCGTCATCGTAGGTGAGGGCGACGCACGGCGTCAGCGAACAGTCGACCGGCACATCCCCGGGCTTCTGCACACTCGGGCCCGAGTACGGCTGCCCGGCGGAGGCCAGCAACCGCCGGCCGAGGTCTGTGAGCAGCGGGTCGGCTCGCGCGGCAGGGACGAGGATCGTCCGGGCAGCATCGGTGGGCGGGATGCCGAGAGCAGCGAGCGCGTCGGTGGTGAAACCCGCCGGGATCGTGAACTGCATACCGCCCTGGGGTGAGGGCACAGTGGTGGCGAGCGCGCCTGCCAGCCGTTCGAGGGCGGACGGGTCTGCCAGCGGCGCGAGCGAGAGGGAACCCGCCGCGCGGCGCAGCCCCTCGAAGACCTCGTCGGCCAGCGCTGCCGCAGCATCCGTCGTCCACAGCTGCGCAGCCGTGGCGACTTCCCCGGTGGCGGTGTCGGCGTAGAGGGTCTCGACGCTGTCGGCGACCACGCCGTCAGCCTGCGAGATCAGGGTGCGCAGGCGCTGCCCGAACATGCTTCCCGCCGCCCACACCACGTCGCAGACGACCGTCGCCGAACCGCCGCCCACGATGGGTCCGGCAAGTGCCGGGTCGGCCAACAGCTGCGCGGCGGGTGCTGCGGTTGAACCGGGGCGACAGGACCTGTCCGCGAGGCCCGCACCGACGGCCCCCGCCTGCGGGCTGTAGGTCGCGCCGGTGGCATCCTGGCGCGCGCCGACCGCGGTGCGGATGGCGGCCCTGACCGCGTCGTTGAACGCCCCGACGCCGGGCAGCAGCGCGTACCGTGCCTGGATCCCGACGCCGTCCTGCCGAATCCGCTCGGGCGAGACGTGGGCGGCCAGCGGCTGCCCGGGTTCCGCGCTCAGCGCGGCGGGCTCTTCCTCGACGACCTGCAGGGTCGTCGCCGGCCACATCGGCGGCGTCCAGCTGGCATCGACGGCCGGCGCGCAACCCGCGACGAGCACGGATGCGACAGCGAGAGCGGCAACGGTCGCTGCGGGGCGTACCGCACGCGCGGGCGAGGTCGTCACGGGCGCACTCCTTCGAGCAGGTTCGCCAGGGCCGGCCGATAGCGGTCGAGGTCGGCAGTCGAGACCGAGAACACGATCGAGCCGCCGGCCACAGGGCCAACGGCAGCGACGAGGGCGGGCACGTCGGCGGGGTCGCCCTCGGACGTCGGGACGGGTGACCCGTGCGCGGCGGTCAACCCGGATGCGAGCACCTCGACAAGCGGAGACGCGACCCCGGCCGTGGTTGCCGCGTCCGCGGGAGCCTCGGCGTCCAGGTCGACATCGACGGTCATGCCGCCGTCAGGAGTCGTGATGAGGGCGTGGGAGTCGTCCGGGCGGGTGATGAGCCATCCGTCCGGAACAACCACCTCGACGGAGGTCGGTCCCGACCCGAGGACGAGGGGACTGTGCACGCTGGCCACCTGGGTGCGCAGGTTGGCGAGGGCCGCCGGTACCGCCATGATGCCGATCACGATCGTGAAGGCGAGCAGACCGAGCACGCCGACGGCGGCGAGCGTCCAAATCCACCAGGGGGTGTGGGACCGGGATGGGGCGGATGTCGCGGTGCGACGAGGCGTCGGGGCGGCTCGCGCGGTGTCGTTCATGATGGCTCCGAGGCGCACGGGCGGCGCCGAGCTAATTGTGCCGTGCGCGCGTGTCCAGAACCTGGCGGCGGACCGGAAAAACCCCCCACTGCGAGCGAACTCCCAGCCTCCGTCGGGCGGGGAGGGGAGGCTCAGGCCGGGTCGAGCACGAAGACCGCGATACGCCGGTCGGTCTTCTTCTGGTACTCGTCGTAATCGGGCCAGACCTCGACCGCGCGCGCCCACCACAGCTCGCGCTCGTCGCCGTCGACCTCGCGCGCACGGTAGTCGCGCTTTGTGGCGCCATCCTGCAGTTCCACGGTGGGGTTCTTGCGCATGTTGCCGGCCCACTTCGGTTCGTCCGGCGCGCCGCCCTTCGATGCGATCACCGCGTAGCTGCCGTCGTGTTCGACGCGCATGAGCGCCGTCTTGCGAAGCCCCCCGGTCTTCGCGCCGAGCGTGGTCAGGACGATGACAGGCTTGCCGCGCAGCGTCGAGCCCTCGGCACCTCCGGTTGCCTCATAGGTCTCGGCCTGCGTGCGCGCCCACTCCGACGTCGACGGCTTGTACTCTCCAGTCAGCGGCATGGCATCAGGCTACCGCCCGGCTCCCCCGCCCGCACCCACACCTGTCCGCGAGGCACCACCCCTCATGCGAGACACCCTCCGTCGCGCGGTGCTTCGCGCGACGGAGGGTGTCTCGAGAGGAAGACGATGTCAGAGAGACTCGATGATCTCGCGCATCAGGGCCGCCGTCTCGGACGGCGTCTTGCCGACCTTGACGCCCGCGGCCTCGAGGGCTTCCTTCTTGGCCTGCGCCGTGCCCGCCGAGCCCGAGACGATGGCGCCGGCGTGGCCCATCGTCTTGCCCTCGGGAGCCGTGAAGCCCGCGACGTAGCCGACGACCGGCTTGGTCACGTTGGCCTTGATGAAGTCGGCGGCGCGCTCTTCGGCATCCCCACCGATCTCGCCGATCATGACGATCGCCTTGGTCTCGGGGTCGGCCTCGAACGCGGCGAGCGCGTCGATGTGCGTCGTGCCGATGATCGGGTCACCGCCGATGCCGATCGCAGTCGAGAAGCCGAGGTCACGCAGCTCGAACATCATCTGGTAGGTCAGGGTCCCCGACTTCGAGACGAGGCCGATCGGGCCCTTGCCGGTGATGTTGGCGGGCGTGATGCCCACGAGTGACTCGCCGGGCGTGATGATGCCGGGGCAGTTGGGGCCGATGATGCGGGTCGTGTTGCCCTTGCTCTTCGCGTACGCCCAGGCCTCGGCGGTGTCGCCGACCGGGACGCCCTCGGTGATGACCACGAGCAGCGGGATCTCGGCGTCGATGGCCTCGATCATCGCATCCTTCGTGAACGCGGCCGGGACGAACGCGATCGAGACGTCGGCGCCGGTCGCGGCCATCGCTTCGGCGACGGAGGCGAACACCGGGAGCTCGACGGGGTTGCCGTCCTTGTCGGTGTGGCTCACGGTCGTGCCGGCCTTGCGGGCGTTGACGCCCCCGACGACCTGCGTGCCGGCCTTGAGCATGAGGGCCGTGTGCTTGGTGCCTTCGCCGCCGGTGATGCCCTGGACGATGACCTTGGAGTCCTTGTTGAGGAAGATCGACATGTCTGTGAAGTCCTTCGGTTGAGTCCGGATGCCGGGTCAGACGTTCGCGAGCTCGGCAGCCTTGTCGGCGCCCTCGTCCATCGTCTCGGCCAGGGTCACGAGGGGGTGAGCGTACTCGCGCAGGATCGCGCGGCCCTCTTCGACGCGGTTGCCGTCCAGGCGCACCACGAGCGGCTTGGATGCGGTGTCGCCCAGGGTGTCCAGCGCCCCCTTGATGCCGTTGGCGACGGCGTCGCACGCCGTGATCCCGCCGAAGACGTTGACGAACACGCTCTTGACCTGCGGGTCGCCGAGGATGACATCCAGTCCCGCGGCCATGACGGCTGCGGATGCCCCGCCGCCGATGTCGAGGAAGTTCGCGGGCTTGACGCCGCCGTGGGCCTCACCGGCGTAGGCGACCACGTCGAGGGTCGACATCACGAGGCCCGCGCCGTTGCCGATGATGCCGACGGCGCCGTCGAGCTTGACGTAGTTGAGGTCGTTCGCCTTGGCCTTGGCCTCGAGCGGGTCGGCGGCAGCCTTGTCTTCGAGCTCTTCGTGCTCGGGGTGACGGAACCCGGCGTTCTCGTCGAGCGAGACCTTGCCATCGAGGGCGATGATCTCGCCGTCCTCGGTGCGCACGAGCGGGTTGACCTCGACGAGCGTCGCGTCCTCGCCGGTGTAGACGGCGAAAAGCTTGACGAACACGTCGGCGACCTTCGGGGCCAGCTCGGCGTCGAAGCCGGCGGCTGAGGCGATCTCGAGCGCCTTCTCGGGCGTGATCCCGGCGAGCGGGTCGACCTCGACGCGCGCGAGCGCCTCGGGCTTTTCGACGGCCAGCTGCTCGATCTCCATGCCGCCCTCGACCGAGCACAGGCTCAGGTACGAGCGGTTCGCACGGTCCAGCAGCACGGAGAAGTAGTACTCCTCCGCGATCTTGGCGCCGGCGGCGACCATGACGCGCCCCACGACATGTCCCTTGATGTCCAGGCCCAGGATCGCCTTCGCGGCCTCGTAGGCCTCGTCGGCGTTCTTCGCGACCTTGACGCCGCCGGCCTTGCCGCGGCCGCCGGTCTTGACCTGAGCCTTGACGACGACGACACCGCCGATCTTCTCGGCAGCCGCCCTCGCCTCCTCAGGGGTGTCGGCGATGATGCCGGGGAGCACCGGCACCTCGTACTTTTCGAATAGGTCTCGTGCCTGGTACTCGTACAGATCCACGCTGATGTCCTCCGCTGCGGCGTCGGGTGGGTGAGGGGTGTCTGATGTCTCGATGTCGAGAGAGTTCGACCAAGAAAGCAGCCTACTACCCGAGAAAGAACGGTTGAGACGCCGCCGTGATCGCGGGCGCTCAGCCGCCCGCGATCTGTTCGATCTGGGCGGCGGTGAGCGGAACCCACGGCGAGCCATCGGGATCGTCGGATGCCGCAGCAGGGCTGTCGCCCTGTGTCCACCACTTGGCTTCGAACGGCACGCCGTCATAGAGCACGCGGTCGCCCTCGCGGTACACCGCATCGCCGGACCAGTCGGGGTAGGTCCCCGGCGGCAGGGTCGGCACCGCGTAGGGCGTCTCACCCGGAAGCACGGGACCCACGAGATCCCAGGGACTCTCGGCGCCACTGACCATCGGGTCATCGGGAACATCCCCCCGGGTCCACCACTTCGCGGTGTAGACCATGCCGTGCCACACCACCTTCGAGCCCGCGAGATAACGGGTCTCGGGGTTCCAGATCGGGTACGGGCTCGAGGCGGGGTCATCCGTCGCCGACGCGCTGGGCAGCGGCACGGGCGTGTGGCTGCCGGATGTGCCCGTGTTCGTCAGGCCATCGCCGAGCACCACCGCGAAGCTCTCCTGGCCCTGATCGACGCCGCTGCAGAAGTTCGACACGATCCGCACATCGGCGTAGTTGTCCCCGCACGAGCGGTCCCGGTTCGCCGACCACATCGACACCCGTCCGAGCCCGGCCTCCCGGGCGAACTGGTTGAGCTGAGCGGCGTCGTCCATCGTGAAGACTTCGTCCACGATGTCGTTCTGGCCGATCATCGGTGTCGCGCCGATACGAGCCCAGGCCGCCGCCGAGCTGAGCGGCTCGTCCGTGTCCCGCAGCATCTCCACGAGTTGGTCGCGCACTCCCCGGATCGCGGAGATCGCGACATCCCCCATCGTCCGACCCCCGAGGTCGACGCCGTAGTCCATCGTCATGGCATTGATCCCACCGAGGCGCACACCGGCGTCGATCAGTTGTGCGGCCGCGGCCTCACCGGCGGCATCGAGGCCCTCGGGCGTCACCGGCAGAGTGACCCACACCGTGAGCGGATCGTCGGGGTCCCGCTCGTCCTGGAGCATGCGCAACGCCTCGGCTCGGCGCGCGCCGGTTGCGGCATCCGTGAGCGCCTCGCCTTCGATGTCCAGATCGATGAGCGTGAGGTCGTACCGGTCGATCACCGCCCGGTACGCGGCGGCGAGAGACTCGGCATCGGGACAGGCTGCCGCCAGCTCCGTGTTGTCCCGGCCGCCGAAGCTGACCACGACGTCGCCGCCCTGCTGACGCAGCCGCGCGATGCGACGGTCCAGATCGAGGTCGCGGGCAGCCTGATCGAGCGAGTAGGCCGCCCCCCACGAGGGTTCGCAGGTACTCTCGTCGGCCGCGACGACGAACCCGAGGACGACATCCTCGTCGGCAGCGGACGCGGGCGACTCGAACGCGTAGGCCGGGGTGAGGGTCGTGTCGACGTAGGCCGCGAACCAGGGCTGATTCGGGTCGATCACCACCCGGTCGGTAACCGTGTGGAATCCGAACCAGATCGCCACCCCGGCGGCGGCGGCGATGAGGATGCCGAGCATGACGCGCCACGGCGACAGGCGTTTGCCGGCGTGCGGACCCGTCGCTCTGCGCTCGTGGGCACTCGTCGCCGCCTTGTCGGTCACCACCCTCGACCTCTGCCGCGCACCGGGCGCGACACGGGAGCGCCGGGCGAGAGGGGAACCTCATTGCGCAGTGGCATCCGCCCCGGTGGCACACCTACCGGAACAGCGTCGGGGACGGCCCTCGCCGCGGCCGGGGTGGAGCCTGCAGGCCACTCCTCGGGCGCGGAGACGGCGTGCCAGTCTCCCGGCTGCGCTGCCTGATCGCCGACGGGCTCCCCCGCGTGGAAGAAGGGTTGCACCGTCTCGGCGGGCCACACCCGGTGTTGCGGGGAGACCGCCGGAGCGTGGGTCTGTTGCCACTGCGGCTGCGGATACTGCGGCTGCGGCGCGTGGTCGTACCAGACCGGAGTCGGCGAGGGCGCCGGGGCTCCGACGGGCGGCGCCGAATACTGCGGCGCCTGGCCCTGCCAGTGGTCAGCGACGGCGGGTGCGGCATCCTGCCAGCGCGAGGATGTGGGCGCGGGCGCTTCCGGGTAGCGCACCCCGGCGTGCGGCTCCGCAGTGGGCTGCGCGAAGACGTACTGCGGGGTCGCCGGGTACGCCACGGGATGAGCCTGGGGGAAGGGCGGTGAGCCGGCGGAGTGCGAGGCGCGAGGCGGCTCCTGGAGAACCGGCTGAGCCGGCGGATAGACCTGCACAGCACGGTCCGGCCGGTCGGCCGGAGTCCATGCGTCGGTGGCGATCTCGACGGGGTGCTCGGCGGCGTCGCCGAAGTCATCCCACTGCGCTGAGACGATGCGGCCGCCGGGTCCCGGCATCCACAGGTCGGGCACCAGCTCCATGCCGTAGGCGGGGGCGATCGCATAGGTGGGGCGGAACTGGTCGGCCTGCGTGATCGGTTCCGGCTCGGGAACGACGGTCTGGCGCTCGGCCTCAGCCGCCAGGACCTGCGGCTCAGGGACCCAGGTGTCGGAGGCCGCCGCGATGATCCGCGGCTCCGCCTCCACGGCCTGCGGCAGGAGTTCGGGATCCCCCTCGTGCTTCAGCCCGAGCACGGGCTCGGGGTCGAGGTGGGGCGCAGGGTCGAACACGGGCTCGGAGTCGAGGTGGGGCTCAGGGCCGACATCGAGGTCTACCTCCGGCTGCGGCTCGGCCATCGCGGGTGCCGTGTCGAGCCGGTCGACGAGCGTCTCCGCGTCGGGGGCCGCCGGGGCGGCTGCCGGCACCGCTTCGGGTTCCGGCTCAGCAGCCGCCTCGGCGTCGGCGACCTCGGGTGGGGTCGCCGTCACCGGATCGGGTTCCGGTGGATCGAGTGCCAGCGCCGCGGTCACCGCTGGCTGTTCGAGTGCAGCCAGTTCGAGCATCGGTGCGCGGGCGGGAACCGTGGGCGGAGGCAGATAGGCCGGAGCGGTCTCGCCCGGCGCGGGATGGCCGTGGTAGAGCGCCGCCCGCCAGTCGGGCTGGGTCTGCGGCGACCCGGCCTGCGCACGCCCAGGCTTCGTGGGCGTCGCATCCACCCACATCCAGTCAGTGAGGCCCAGCCAGGTGTCGGCGAGGGACTCGAGGATGCCGATGTTCTCGACGATGGCCCAGGCGGCGAGAGTCGCGTTGAACGCCGCGAACGCGGCGGTGCCCCAGTTCTCGTGGAGGATGTTCCACCACGCGGTGAAGACCGAGAAGATCACGATCGCGTAGGGAGCGACGACGTACAGCAGTTGCGTCGCCGTGCGGTTGCGTACCTTCGGCGTTCGGGCAAAGGGGATCTTCTTGCCCGTGAGCGCCTGCTCGATGGACTTGAGCACTCCGGCGAGGTTGACCGGCAGCAGGATCAGGTTGAAACCGTAGATCCGCAGGATGTCGATCGTGCGATAGCCCGAGTACCGCAGGTCGCTCGCCTGGGAGATGAAGTACGGCAGCGCCGCGAACACGACGAGCGGGCTGAGGAGTCTGCTGTCGAACGGATACGTCAGCAGCATGATCAGACCGAACGACGCCCACGCCAGCGACGCCATGTAGTTGGTGCGCAGCATCCACTCGGCGATCGTGATCGGCCGGTGCGACTTACGTCGCCGCTGGGCGTACTTCAGGAACTTCGGCATGATCAACAGGCCGCCGTTGGCCCACCGGCGCCGCTGCACGACGAGCGAACCGAAGTCGGGCGGGGTGGCGCTGTAGCTCAAGCGCTCGGGGTAGTTGACGAGGGTCCACCCCTGGTCGGCGAGGTCGATGCTCGACTCGGTGTCCTCGATGACGGTGCGGTCCTGCACGTAGCGCCGGACCTCGTAGCCGTTGACCATCTCGACCTGGACGATGTCCTCGAGCGCGCGCCGACGGATGACAGCGTTGGCCCCGACCCAGAAGGTCGCCTCGTGCGCCGACATCCCCTGGTGGAGGATGTGCTGGATGTCGGTCGTCGCGCCCGCCAGCCGCTCGATGCGCGTGGGGGCTCCGCGGAAGGACGAGTACGGCGTCTGTGTCACCGCGACGCGCTGGTTCTCCGGCTGCTCGAGGAAGTGGACCAGGCGCAGGCAGTAATCGCGCAGCAGCAGCGAGTCGGCGTCGAGCGTCAGGAGGTAGGGCGTGTCAGGGATGACGAGATCGGCCTCATCGCCGGGGCCGACCTTGACCAGCACCGTCCCTGCGTCGGTCGGATGAGCGTGGTAGCGCCCGCCGAGCAGGCCGATGTAGGCGTTCAGGTTCATCGCCTTGTTGGGCTCGTTCGACAGCGACGCATAGCGCTTGCGTTCGAAAGTGGTCGCCTCGACCGTGAAGATCCGCACCAGTCGGCGGTGAAGCTCGAGAAGTCGCTCACCGGTCGGTGCGGCATCGGCATCCACGGCGGCCTGCAACGCCACCGCCGTCGCATCCAGGTCATCGGCGAGCCCACCGACGACCTGGTCGATGAAGAAGGTGTCGACGTGATCCTCGTGGGGCCAGGCGTCGCCGAGGGCACGAAGCCACGCCACGGCAGCGACGTACTCATCGCGGAGCGTGTCGACGGCGTCCGGGGCGATCGTGCCGCCCAGGAGCCACTCGTTCTCGTAGGCCAGGAGGGCAGCCGTGAATCGCTCGCCGGGCTCGGCGAGAGCCGTCTCGATGTCTGAGGCGATCCGGCGCGTCTCCTCGAGTCGCTCGCGGACGGCCGGGTCCGTGGGAAACGGGCTGTCATCCAGGAGCAGCACGACCCGCAGCGACGGATACTCCTGAAGGGCCGCCGACCACATCGTCTTGCGTACGACGGCCGGCTCTTCGGCATACGACGGGATGAGCACCGTCAGCCCGTCCTGATGACCGTCGGCGAAGTGCCGGTCGAGCTCGCCTCGCGGAGCGCGGACGTGGTCGCGGAACCGCCGAAGTGCACCTTCGCGCGCGACCAGATACATGAGCGCGGAGAAAGTCAGGAACGTCACGACCGCCGCGTACAGGATGGCCTCGAGCGTTCGGAACACCCCCTCATTGGCGAACAGCTGGGGCAGGATCGTCACGACCATGTAACCGAGCCAGGCGGCGATCGTCGCGCCGATCGCGATCCGCGCCCACACCACTTTCGCGGCCGATGGGCGCGCGTGCACGGTCGAGAGCGGCTCACGCCGTTTCTCGGAACCCCACTGCGGCCGTCGTGTCGACGGCAGCGCTGTGCGTGTGCTCATCCGCGCTTCCATCCTTGTCCGCTGATCGGACGCCTCTCAAGCAAACGCGGCGCCGACGGATGCTGCGCACCCGAAGCGACCCCGCACGGCGACGCTACCGCCCGATACCGGAAAACCGGGTGTTCATGGGGTGATCCTGGGCGGAGCGGCCCCTTCCTTGAGGTAACGCTGAGACAAACTTGAGGTTCCCCCGGCGGTAGGCTCACGGCATGTCCGACACCTCAGCCGCCACACCGTCGTCGCGGAACGCGGTCGTCGCTGTCGCGCTCGATCTGTTCGACCGGAATGGCTTCGATGCGACATCCGTCGAGCAGATCGCGCAGGCGGCGGGGAGCTCGCGGTCCACCTTCTTCCGGCAGTTCGGCGGCAAGGACGACGTGGTGTTCGCCGACCACGAGGTGCTCCTCGCTCGGGTGCGCGAGTATCTGTCGCAGCCGCACGAGAACCCGTGGGCGGCGGTGTGCGATGCCGCCGTGACGGTGTTCGAGCACTTCGCTGCCGACCCCGACCTCGCGCGGCGCCGCTACTCGGTGGTGCGCAAGGTACCGGCGCTTCGCGAGCGCGAGATCGTCACAGTGTTCCGATACGAGCGGCTGTTCGATGAGTACCTGCGTCGCGCGTTGCCCGGGCTTGACCCGGTCGAGGCGGTCGGCTTCTCGGCGGCCATCGCGGCCGTCCACAACCATGTGCTCCGTCAGCTGCTCCGCGACACCGCACCCGTCCCCGTGTCGGTGCTGCGCCATGCGCTCGATGACGTCATGCGCAAGTTCGGCGTGCACCCCGACCCCGCGCACCCGGAGCACGACGAGGTCGTCGTGGCCGTGTTCCCCCGGCGGATGCCGCTGGCCGAGGTCACCCGCCGGATCGGCTCCACTCTCGAGGGCTGAGCGCGACTGCGCCGGCCGCGAGGGCGCGCACCGGCCGTGGCGACCCAGACTGCCGTGCGCGTCAGGACGCCCCGGCGATCTGCTGCCGGATCGCCCTCGCCCAGTCCCGGGCTCGGTCGAGCTCACCGGCGGCGAGGGGGCCTGCCTGCGCTGTCACCAGGAACTCCGCCGACCCGATCACGGTCGACCCGCGCCCACGCGCGCGGCGCACGGCCGCCCTCGTCGCCGATCCCGAGAACCGGCTGCTCTGGGTGCCGAACACGGCAACGGCTCCGGCGCGCTCCAGCGCTGCGGTTGCCAGCCACTCGCGCATTCCCGGGCCGCCCCGACCGCCGCTGCTGCGCGCCAGTGATCGGCTGAGCGCCGTCGACAGCGTGAACATATGCGTGGGTGCGCCGAGAACCACCACATCGGTGCCCGTGTCCACCTCCGGGCCGCCTTCCCACAGTGCGCGCGCGGCGACACCGAACTCGGCGGCGATCGCCTCCGCAAGGCGCTCGACGTTGCCGAACTGCGACTCGTAGACGACCTGTATCCGTGTGCTCATCGACTCAGCGGCGCTCTCGTGGATCCGGGCAACGGCGGGATCCGTCGCTCCCCCGGATTCTTCCCGGCCAGCACGTGAGCGGTCAACGCCGGCGATGCGACCCGCGCCACCGCGCTGAGCGCTACGGGCCCCGGATCCTGGCATGTCCGGGCCGGCGGGTGCCGAGACTGGCAGACTGGCGACATGGCGGCGCACGCAACCGTGGTCGGCAGCGGCCCGAACGGTCTGACCGCCGCGGCGACACTGGCCCGGGCGGGACTGCGCGTGCGCGTCCTGGAGGCAGCCGACGGGATCGGCGGCGGGGTGCGGACCGAGGCGCTGACACTGCCCGGATTCCGTCATGACGTGTGCTCGGCCGTCCATCCGGCGGCACTGGCGTCGCCCGTGTTCCGGGCGATGCGCCTGGACCAGCGCGTCTCGTGGCTGATTCCCGAGGCCTCGTACGCACACCCGCTCGACCACGGGCCGGCCGCGATCGCCTGGCGCGATGTCGACCGCGCCGCGCAGGACCTCGGCGTCGACGGCCGCGCCTGGCTGGCGATGACACGCCCTCTCGCGCGGCACATCGACGAGCTCACCGCCGTCACGAGCGACCAGCTGATCCGGATGCCGCAGCATCCGCTGACCGCGTTGCGCTACGGCATCCGAGTACTCGAGCAGGGCACCCGCCTCGGGTCGCAGAGCTTTCGCACACCCCGCGCCGCCGCCCTGATGGCCGGCGCGATGGCGCACGCCAACACGTGGATGCCGTCGCTGGCGTCGGCCGCGGCGGGCCTGCTGCTGGCGGCCCACGGGCACGCCGGCGGGTGGCCGGTCCCCCGCGGAGGTGCGCAGGCGATCGCGGATGCGCTGGCCGACGACATCCGTGCCCACGGCGGGGTCATCGAGACGGGGGTGCGCGTCACCGCCCTCGACGACCTGGACTGGGGCGATCCGCGCGCGGGCGACCTCCTCATCCTGGACACGTCGCCACGGCTGCTGCTCACGGCGTCCGGTCTTCCTGCCCGCTACGCCGGCGCGATCCGCCGCTACCGGTACGGGCCGGGCGTCATGAAGATCGATGTCGCCCTCGACGGGCCGGTCCCGTGGCGCGACCCCGAAGTCGGCCGTGCACCGACCGTGCACCTCGGCGGCACCCGGGAGGAGATCATCGCCGCCGAACGTGAGGTCCTCCGCCGCCGGATCCCGCGCAGACCGTTCGTGTTGGCCGTGCAGCCGTCGGTGATCGATCCGACGCGCGCTCCCGCCGGCAAGGCAGTGCTGTGGGCGTACACACACGTTCCGCTCGGTTCACCGGTGGATGCGACCGATGCCATCCTCGCCCAGATCGAGCGCTTCGCACCCGGTGTCCGGGACCGGATTCTGGCGCTGCATTCCTCGACCGCGGTGCAGCGGGCTCACCTCAACCCCGCGGAGATCGGAGGCGACATCTCCGGTGGCGCCTTCACGATCGCGCAAGCGGTCCGCCGTCCCGTGGTGTCACGGCATCCGTGGCGAACGCCGCTGCCGGGCGTGTACCTGGCCTCAGCCTCAACCCCGCCGGGGCCCGCCGTGCACGGGATGAGCGGCTGGCACGCGGCGCGCACCGCGCTCGGCGACGCGGCCGGAGTGCCGATCTCTCTCGGCGACCTGTTCGGCGAGCTCGACTGACCTCACGGCGCCCACGCCTGGGGGAAGGCGTTGCGGAAACCGCCTCCCCCGTCAAGCCGGTGCGCGCGCCCGGCAAACGCGGCTACGGTCGAGGAATGGGATTGTTCGGCATCGGCTCGCACAAGGACAGCAATAGCGCCCTCGCCGTCCCCGACGACGGCATCGTCCCGCCCAGCAAGATGTGGGGCGACAAGTTCGGGATGCTTGCGACCCGCGGCCTGCAGATCATCGTCGTGGTCGCGCTCGCGGTCGGGATCATCTGGGGGCTCCAGCAGATCACGCTCGTGGTGATCCCCGTCCTGCTCGCGCTGATCTTCGCGTCGGCGTTCGCCCCCGCCATGAGCTGGATGCGGCGCCGCGGCGTTCCGTCCATCCTTGCGACCCTCATCGCGCTGCTGGCGATCGTGCTGCTGCTCGGCGGGGTCGGCTGGCTCATCGTCTGGGCGGTCCGAGACCAGTGGGACATGCTCTACAGTCAGGCAGAGGCCGGCGCCCAGCAGCTGTGGCAGTGGGTGCAGACGCTGCCGTTCGGGATCGATCAGGAACAGATCGACCAGTGGATCGCCTCCCTCCAGGACTTCATCACGAGCGCACAGTTCGGCACCGGTGCCATCGCGGGGGTGAGCGTCGTCGCCAACTTCGCGACCGGCTTCGTGCTGATGGTCGTGGTGCTCTTCTTCTTCCTCAAGGACGGACCGCGGATGTGGGAGTTCCTCCTGCGTCCCTTCCGCGGCTCCGCCGAAGCCCGGGCGCGCCGCATCGGCGACAAGACCGTCTCGACCCTCGGCGCCTACGTGCGAGGCACGGCATCGGTCGCCCTCGTCGACGCGATCGGCATCGGCATCGGCCTATGGATCCTGCAGGTCCCGCTCGCCCTACCGCTTGCCGTCCTGGTCTTTCTTCTCGCCTTCATCCCGATCGTCGGTGCGACGATCGCCGGCATCCTCGCCGCCCTCGTCGCGCTCGTGGCCAACGGGTGGGTCAACGCGCTGTTCGTCGTCGGGGTGGTCGTGGCGGTCAACCAGCTGGAGGGCAACTTCCTGCAACCGGTGCTGATGGGCCGCTCCATGAAGCTGCACTCGTTCGTCATCCTGATCGCTCTGACCGTGGGCACCGTGCTCGGCGGCATCGTCGGCGCCGTGTTGGCTGTGCCGATCACGGCCGTCGCCTGGGGCATCGTGCAGGTGTGGGACGGTCCGGACCTGCCGGCCCGGTGGGCTCGGCGCAAGAGGACCGAGCCGGCGCCGTCCTGACCTGGGGGCTGGACAGTCGCCCGGCGAGACAGGATGCTGACCCCATGCCCTACGCCATCCCCGAGCCGATGCTCGCGAAGTCCGTCGATCGCATCCCGGAGCCGGGCGCGAGCGCGGGCGGCCTGAGCTTCGAGCCGAAGTGGGACGGTTTCCGCGCCCTCGTGTCGTGGGACGGCACGGATCTCGAGATCGGCAGCCGCGGTTCGAAACCCCTCACGCGATACTTCCCCGAGTTGGTCGAGGCGTTCTCCCTGCTGCTCCCGGAGCCGTGCCTCCTCGATGGCGAGATCGTGATCGCGCTGGGCGAGCCCGGCGCCCAGCGCCTCGACTGGGACGCGCTGACCGCGCGCATCCACCCTGCCGCGTCGCGGGTACGGATGCTCAGCGAGCAGACGCCCGCGATGTTCATCGCCTTCGACATCCTTGCCCGCGGCGACCGCGACCTGGCAGCCGAGCCGTTCTCCGCTCGGCGCGCCGAGCTGGTCGACCTGCTGCGCAGCGTGCCGCATCCGGTGCACCTCACGCGCACGACCTCCGACCCGCACCTTGCGAACCGTTGGCTCGAGGAGTTCGAGGGCGCCGGCCTCGACGGAGTGGTGGCGAAGCCCCTCGCGCAGCCGTACGCGCCGGGCACGCGCGCGATGTTCAAGATCAAGCACGCGCGCACGGCGGATGTCGTCGCGCTCGGCTACCGCATCCACAAGAGCGGCCAAGGGGTCGGATCGCTTCTTGTGGGCCTCTACACCGACGACGGTCAGCTCGTTCAGGTCGGTGGTGTCGCGGCCTGGTCGAACGCGCGTCGGCTCGCGCTCGTCGAGGAGCTGGCGCCCCTGGTCGAGCGCGACGAGTCCGGTGCGGCGATCACGGGCGAGGGCGAGCGGTCCCGCTTCGCGTCGGGGAAGGACGTGTCGTTCGTGCAGCTGCGGCCCGAGCGGGTGCTCGAGGTGCGTTACGACCAGCTCGAGAAGTGGCGCTTTCGGCACACCGTCCAGTTCCTGCGGTGGCGGCCCGACCGCGATCCCCGCTCCTGCACGTATGAGCAGCTCGAGTCGGTGCGTGCGTACGACGTGGGAGCGGTGCTCGAGAGGTGACCGTCGGCTGCCGGTCGGATCAGCGCGGCGGCGGGGTGAACTCGATCACGGGGACGGAGGCATCGCCACCCGCGAGCTCGTCCATCGCAGCCTTCAGGTGCTCCCACGCATCGGGATGGACCCGCGCGTAGCGCGCCAACACGGCGGCAGCCTCCTCGTCGGGGAGGATGCGCGCGACCGCGGGCACAGCCTTCGCTCGGCCGACCCAGAGGCGTGCGGCGGGGTGGGCGGAGAGGTTTCGGAACCACTGCGCCTTCGGTCCGTGTCCGGAGGCCACCCGAATCGCGTTCGTCTCGCGCTCGATGACCTCGACGACGACGTACCGTGGCTCCCCGCTCGTGCGGCCGATGTGCTCGATGAGCATGAGGCGACCTCCGAAGACCCAGCCCAGTCCCGCCCGGAAGAGCGGAATGGGCGCACGCACGATCCACCGGCTGCGCAGCGCACGTGCGATCCACTGGTCGATCGTCGCCGCCTCGGTCCGCCCGGCGGTCTGGTCGGCGCGGGATTCACCTGCGGTCGATGCGGTCACGAGTCCCCCTCGGTCTCGGGATGGTCGGTCGGGTCGGGCGTGCGCGCCCGGCTGGGTTGGACCCGCGGGGGCTCGCCGGGCATCTTGGGGAACTCGGGCGGGAAGGGCAACTCTCCGAGGCCGTCCGCGAGGTCTCGCTCCCACCACTGCAGCAGCGTGTCGATCCTGCCGGGCGACGCGCCGAACTCCGCCCAGGGGTCGCCGATGTCGGCGAGGCGCTGCGGCACGGTGCGCACCGTGAACGATGCCGGATCGACGGAGGCCAGCTCGTCCCACGTGATGGGGGTGGCAACGGTCGCCGTCGGTAATGCCCGAGGGCTGTACGCGCCCGCCATCGTGCGGTCGCGATTTGCCTGGTTGAAGTCGATGAACACCCGCTGCCCGCGCTCTTCCTTCCACCAGTTGGTCGTGACGCGCTCCGGCATCCGTCGCTCCAGCTCGCGGCCGGCGGCGATCACCGCATGCCGGACATCCAGGAACTCCCACTCCGGCTCGATCGGACAGAACAGGTGGATGCCGCGATTCCCGCTCGTCTTGATCCACGCCTCCAGCCCCGCCTCGGCGAGGACGTCCCGCAGCGCGGGGGCCACCGCGGCGGCGTCGGCGAAGTCGGTGCCCGGCTGCGGGTCGAGGTCGATGCGCAGTTCGACGGGGTTGTCGGTGTTCGCGGTCCGCGAAGCCCACGGGTGGAACACGACGGTGTTCATCTGCGCGGCCCACACGACGGCGGCGGGCTCGGTGAGGACGATCTGCGGATGCCGCCGCCCGCTGTTGTAAGTCACGGTGACGGTGTCGACGAAGGGCGGCGCACCCTTGGGCGGGTTCTTGGAGAAGAACATCTCCCCCTCGACCGAATCGGGGTAACGCTCGAGCGAGACCGGCCGATCGCCGTTGGCCGCGAGGAAGGGGACGGCGACCGCCAGGAGGTACTCGGCCAGCTCGCGTTTGGTGATCCCGACGGCGGGCCACAGGACGCGATCGGGACTGGACAGGCCGACCTCCCGGTCTCCGTCCGGACCGGGTATCTCGAGGATGATCCGGTCAGTCGCCATCGCTGGGCGTCTCGACCATGAGCGGAGCGAGCTGATCACGATCGAGTCGGATCCACGGCCCTGCGGGATCGATGAGGATGCCGGCCAGGCCAGGGTCCGCGCGCAACGCGGCTCCCAGCTGTGCGCCGGTCACGGAGGCGGGGCGATCGCCGCGCCCGAGCGCGGCGATCTCGATGGGATGGGTGAACACTTCGATGAGACGGTCACCATCGGCAGTGCGGGCCTCGGCGACACCGACCTGATCCGAACCCTCGGGCTTGTTGACCGCGATCCACAGGCGCGAGGACGGGATGGCCGCGACGACCTCATCGGGCGTGGAGTCGGTGCGGCGGGCCGCGAGCAGCTTCTTGACGCGGAACTCCGGATCGGCCTGCTCCATCATCTGGGCGATGAGGTCGCGGGAGAGCAGCGCTCGCGCGGGGGCGGACGCCGGGTCGACGATGAGTCCGGCATACGTGCCGGACAGAAGGAATCGCAGGACCGCCTGCGCCGGCTGTGCCATCGCCGAGGTGTCGGTGGCACCGTCGGCGGCAAGGCTCGCCCGCAGCGCGTTCACTCCGCTGTAGGCGAGAACGTACTGGTTCTCACCGATCGTCGTGATGGCGAGGGGGATGTTCTCGCCCTCGGCGAGCATCCGCTTGGCGTCGCCTTTGACACGCAGATAGAGGTGCCCTTGCAGCAGCTGGCGCGCCACCTGGAGCAGCTGGGCCGGTTCCGGCCGCTCGGGGAGCGCCGCGAGGGCGGCCACAAGCGGACCGTTGTCCTGCGGCGTGGGGCGCGCGGCACTGTCGGCCTCGCCTGCCGTCGGCGCCGGAGGCGCGGTGTCCTGTGCTCCGCTGCCGGGCGCCGGTGCCGGCGCGCCGAGGCCTTGGAAGGACGACATCGAGATTCCGACGACAGCGTCGAAGTCCGGTTCCTCTGCCGACGCGTCCGAGGCCGGGGCATCCGTGGCCGGGCCCTCTGGGGCGACCTCAGGCGTCTCGGCAGGCTTTTCTGCGGGGCGTCGAGAGAACAGAGCCATGCTTCGAGGCTACAGACGTCGGACGCCGATCGGGACCAGGGTTGTCACAGTTCGGGAAACGCGGTAGGCGCGGAGGCCGCCCGCGGCCGCTCCGCGTCACAACAGCGTGAGGAGCTGGGCGAGCAAGATCTTCACGACCAGCGCTGTCGGATAGACGAGGCTGTAGCCGAGGGCGACACGGACGTCGTGGCCGGTCCGCTCCTGGGCGAAGGCGAGGATGGCGGTATTGGTCTGCGCTCCGGCGATGACACCCGACAGCTTGGTTCCCCCCAGATGCAGGATGTGTCGCACCAGCAGGTAGGTGCCGAACATCGCGAAGGATGTCACGACCAACCCGATTGCGACGAGAGCGACGATCTCTCCCGACGCGATCGCCTGGAGGATCTGCGACCCCGCCTTCGAGCCGGCGTAGGCGAGGAAGATCAGCAGGCCGAGCTCGCCCAGAGCCGTCGCTGCGGCGTTGGGGATGGTCGTCACGAAGCGACCGATCCGCCCGATCCTGCCCATCACCAGGCCGACGATGAGCGCGCCGGCAGCCGCACCGAGCGACAGGTGGGATCCGCCCGGCAGCGGCACCTCGATGAGCCCGAGCAACATGCCTGCCGCGATGCCCAGGCCCAGCGCCACGGGGTTGAGGTCGGCCATGCCCCGCTCGGAGTCGCCCAGAAAGGCCGTGACCGCGGGCAGCTGATCGCGCGGAGCGACGACCCGCAACCTGTCGCCCTGGTGCAGCACGAAGTCGGGGGTGCCGAGGAACTCGACATCCCCGCGCCGCACCCGCACGATCGTCGCGCCGAATCGTTCGGCGACACCGAGTTGCGCGATCGTGCGCCCCGACCACCGCGAGTCCGACAGGATGATGCGCCGATAGTCGAGTCGGCTGCGATCGTGGGTGATGTTCAGCGTCGACGGATGCCCCAACTGGTCGGTGACGGCGGCGACGACCCGCTCGGGACCGACGATGTTGATGATCGACCCCTTCTCCAGGACCGTGTCGGGACCGACGACGATCACCTCACCGTCGGGGCGACGCAAGCGCGAGACCAGCACGCGGCCACCGTGCCGGCGGGTGAGGTCGGTCATCGTCGGATTGCTGTCGGTGTCGATTCGCACCACGAGATCGACAATGCGCGGCGGCGCGTCGGTGTCGGTGCGGCTGTGGCGCAGTGCGAGCACGACGGCTCCCATCGCGCCCACGACGCCGAAGATATAGGTGCTCGCGTATCCGACAGTGGCGGCGGGACTGCCCCCGGTGGCCGCGAGAGCGGGGGTGCTCGTCACCGACCCCGCGTAGGCGCCGGCGATCGTTTCCGGCGACAGATCCAGCATCCACCCGAGCCACAGCGTCAGGGCGGCGGCGGCGATCATGATGGCCGAGACCAGCAGCAGCATCCAGTAGGAGGTGCGGAGCGCGTTCACGAAACCCGGCCCGGCGATCACGCCGATGCTGAAGGCGAACAGCACCAGTCCGAAGTCCCCGACGTATGCGGGCACCTCGATCACGACGCCCTGGGACACTCCCCAGGCCGTGAGCGCGATCATCGTGAAGAGCACGGCGACGGCACCCAGCGACATCCCCCACAGCCGGATGCGGCCGATCGCCGCGCCGATGCCGGTGACCAGGAACAGCACGAGCACCGGATGCTCGGACAAGAGCGTCAGAAACGGCGCGAGGGTCATGGGCCTCCTTTGTCGAGCGGGCCTGACCGTCTCCGCGGCCCTGGGCGTCCGTGCACCCTCGCTCGCGCCATCACGGCGATCGTACGCGCAGACGACCCTGATGCTCAGGGGCGAAGGTCCCGCACTCTACGCGTCGAGCTTCTCGATGGGAGCGATCTTGATGAGGAGTTTCTTTGCGCCCGCCGAGTCGAAGCGCACGTGCGCCACACGCTTGGCGCCCTCGCCGGTCACGGCATCCACACGTCCCTCGCCGAAATCATCGTGACGGATGCGGTCGCCCGGCGCGAGCACCATGTCGCCGTTGTCGCGCACCTTCGCGGGAACACGGTTGGCGAACTTCTCGATCGACGTCGATCGGGGCACGAGCGCATCACCGTAGCGTCCCGCGCCGCCCGCACCGGTCGACGAACCGAATCCGCCGCGCGGACGCGCGTTGAGGGCGCGGGACTGGGATCCGCCGCGCGAATTCACGTCGCCCGGAGACTGCCGCCAGTCGATGAGCGTCGCGGGGATCTCCTGCAGGAAGCGGCTGGGCATCGCCACGGAGACCTCGCCGAACTGCGCCCGAGTCATCGCGAGGGTGAGATACAGGCGCGAGCGGGCGCGGGTGACGCCGACGTAGAACAGGCGACGCTCCTCTTGCGGCCCGCCCGGCTCTCCTGCCGAGATGCGGTGGGGAATGAGGTCCTCTTCGACGCCCGTGATGAACACGGTGTCGTACTCGAGGCCCTTCGCGGTGTGCATCGTCATGAGCGAGACGGACCCACTCGCGTCCTCGAGGTCGTCGGCATCCGAAACCAGCGCGACCTCGGTGAGGAAGTCGACCACCGTGCCTTCGGGATTGTTGCGCGCGAACTCGCGGGCCACGGCGACGAGCTCGTCGAGGTTCTCGATGCGCGCCTCGTCCTGCGGGTCGCGGGAGGCGCGCAGGGCGTCGAGGTAGCCGGACTTGTTCAGCAGCAGCTGCAACCCCTCGGCGACGGTGGTCGGAGGTGCCAGCTCCCCGGATGCCGGCAGCATGAGCTCGCCGGCCTCGGCCAGAACGGCATCCAGCTGGGCGATCGCCGCCTGGATCTTCGGACCCACCCCCAACGCCGAGGCGTTCGCGAGCGCATCGCGGAAGGTGATCTGCTCGTCGGCGGCGTACCGGGCGATCGCCGTCTCGGTCACGTCGCCGATGCCGCGACGGGGCTTGTTCAGGATGCGGCGGACGGCCATCTCGTCGGCAGGATTGGCCACGGCGACCAGGTAGGCGAGGGCGTCCTTGATCTCGGCGCGCTCGTAGAACTTCGTGCCGCCCATGATCTTGTACGGCACCGCCGAGCGGATGAAGATCTCTTCGAGCGCGCGGGACTGGGAGTTGGTGCGGTAGAACACGGCCATCTGGCTGTACTCCACGCCCGTGCGGCGCAGCGCCTCGATCTCATCGGCGACGAACTGGGCTTCGTCGTGCTGCGAGTAGCCGGTGAACCCGACGATCTGCTCCCCCGCCCCGACGTCGGTCCACAGCTTCTTGTCTTTCCGGTCGAAGTTGTGGCCGATGACGGCGTTCGCCGCAGAAAGGATGTTCTGCGTGGACCGGTAGTTCTGCTCGAGCAGCACGACCTTGGCGCCGGGGAAATCGCGCTCGAACTCGCTGATGTTGCGGATGTCGGCGCCGCGGAACGCGTAGATCGACTGGTCGGAGTCGCCGACGACGGTGAGCGAGGCGCCGTCGAGCTCGGGCGCCTGATCGGGCTCGAAGATCATCATCCCGCCGACCGAGTACGGCTCGGCCGCCGCCCCCGTAACGGGACGGGTGAGCTCGTGGATGAGCGCGTACTGCGCGTGGTTGGTGTCCTGGTACTCGTCGACGAGGATGTGCCGGAACCGGCGCCGGTACACGTCGGCGACCTGCGGGAAGGCGCGGAACAGGTACACCGTCTGGGCGATCAGGTCGTCGAAGTCGAACGCATTGGCCCGCTGCAGCGCCCGCTGGTAGTCACCGAAGATCTCGACGAAGAGGCGCTCGGCGGGGTCGTTCATGTTCGCCTGGCGGGCGTAGGACTCGGCATCCGCGAGCTCGTTCTTGAGCTTGGAGATGCGGCTTTGCACCCCCGCGGGGGTCAGGCCGAACGCATCGGCCTCGTGCTCTTTGACGAGCCGCTTGATGAGCGCGCGGGAGTCGCCGGAGTCGTAGATCGTGAACGCCTTCGTGAACCCGAACTGCTCGGCCTCACGCCGCAGGATGCGCACACACGCGGAGTGGAAGGTCGAGATCCACATCCCCTTCGCGTGCTCCCCCACGAGCTGACCGACACGCTCGCGCATCTCGCCGGCTGCCTTGTTGGTGAAGGTGATCGCGAGGATCTGGCTCGGCCAGGCCTCCCGGGAGCGCAGCAGCGAGGCGATTCGGTGCGTGAGCACACGCGTCTTGCCTGAGCCTGCGCCCGCGACGATCAGCAGCGCCTGCCCACGGTAGAGCACCGCTTCGCGCTGCGGCGGATTGAGGCCGGTCAGCAGCTCGTCGTCCACCGCATCCATAACCCCCCAAGTCTATTGGCGGCCTCCGACATTCACGCCGGGCGGTGCGAGCCTCGGGCAGGATCCCCGCCGGTCAGCGCGCCGAAAGGAAGATGACGCCGCGGTAACCGTCCGGGCCCCAGGCGACCAGACGCTCGAGATCGTCGACGTGGATCGGCAGTTCGTGCGTATCGACCCAGGTCTCTCCGGTCTCACGGTTCACCCACGGATCCTCGACGACGACGTACGGTCCGGCGGCGGCGTGGGCCACGATCCAGTGCGGCCCGGGGTCCGCGTGCATCGGGGCTTCGTCGATGAGAAGCAGTGCCTGTTCACCGGCAGCGACCCGGGTAGCGACCTCTGACATCGGGACCCGGGCACCGTCGATCGGGATGCCGAGATCTGCTGCGCGCTTGCGGGACTCCCGCTGCAATTCAGCGCGGAAGTCGTGATCGAAGCCGCTGAAGTCCTCCAGCAGCACCGGGCCGGGGTGGTCCAACGCCACCTGCACGGCACCGCCGGCGCCCAGATGCTCCTGCACCGTCACGGCCAAGCCGATCGGCTCGCACGCGGGGTAGTTGCTCGCACGCCGCCAGAAGTCGATCTCGAGTTCACGATCAGGTTCGGTCTCCCCCGCGAAGCCGGGGCGACCGAAGCGTTCGGCGGCGATCAGCCCCGCCACCGCGCCGCACGTGAACAGCGTCGTCTGGCCGTAATACCCCGGCTCCTTGTGCGCGATCGGAACCAGCCAGCGCACCAGGCCCTGCGTCACCTCCGTGCCGACGGCGCCCCAGGGCGCACGCATCCGCGCGAAACCGTGGTCGGCAGCGCTCGCGGGCGCCGTGGCGCCCTCGGGAAGCTCCCACTTCACCGCCGCGTCACCGCGCTCACGTGCCCGGGCCAGCACGCCCTCGACGAGGCGGTCGGCAGCGCCGTCCGGCGCATCCGGTGACACCCACAGATCGACGATCTTCGTCGCCGCGGTCGCGGGGCGCCCGGAGGTCAAGACTGCCGCGAGGATGCGGTCGCCGTCGGCGAGCGCCTCCACCGCCGGCCGGTAGCCGTCCCGCCCGATGCGCCAGCGCGCGGCACGTTCCGTCCCGAGGGCATCGGCCACTCCGGCGGCCAAGACCGCGGCGACGCCGGCGGCGCCCTCCGCGAGAGTCGGTTCGATCGCTTGCACGTCAGTCCTCTCTGTCGCCGGCACGCACCGACGTGTTCTCACGGTGCGCGGCAGCAACCAGCATCCGGGTGTATTCGTGGTGTGGGTCGGTGAGCACGCGGTCGCAGGGTCCGGACTCGATGACCCGGCCATCCCACAGCACCGTGACCGTGTCGGCGAGCAGCCGCACGACGGCCAGGTCGTGGGAGATGAACAGCAGTGAGATCCCGAGCTCGTCACGCAACCGCGTGAGCAGCGCCAGGATCTGCGCCTGGACCGAGACGTCGAGCGCCGACACCGACTCGTCGCAGATGAGCAGTCTCGGGCGGGGAGCCAGCGCCCGGGCGATGGCGACGCGCTGACGCTGTCCACCCGAAAGCTCGGCGGGGCGTTTCGCGGCAAAACCGGCGGGCAGGCCGACGGTCTCGAGCAGCTGCGCCACATCGGATGCCGGGCGTCGCGCCACCGTGAGCGCCTCCCGCAGGATCGCCCCGATCGACATCATGGGGTTCAGCGACGAATACGGATCCTGGAACACGATCTGCATCTGCGCGGGCGTGCGCGACCGGCGACCCGGGGCGAGCGTGTCGCCGTCGAACGAGATCGTGCCGGCGTCTTCGCGCTCGAGCCCCGCGATACAGCGCGCGAGGGTCGACTTGCCGGAACCCGACTCGCCGACGACCCCGACGATCTCGCCCTCGCCGATGCGCAGATCGACCCCGTCCAGGACGGTCCGCTCGCCGAAGTGCTTGGTCACACCCCGCGCCAGCACGAGGGTCGCCGTCTGCGCCTCCTCGGGCACCACCGTCTCCCGGGGTGGCGCGAGCACGGGGTCGGCGTCGATGAGCGCCCGGGTGTACGGATGCTGAGGCGCCGACAGCACGGTGTTCGTTGCGCCGCGCTCCACGATGACGCCGTGCTGCATGACCAGAACGTCGTCGCTGCGGCCGCGCACCAGCCCGAGGTCGTGGGAGATGAGGATCACCGAGAGATCGCGGCGCGCCTGCACCGCGCGCAGCAGGTCCAGGATCTCCGCTTGGTTGGAGGCATCCAGCGCGGTCGTCGGCTCATCGGCGATGAGCAGTCTCGGATCCGCGGCCAGAGCCGCAGCGATCGCGACGCGCTGCCGCATCCCGCCCGACAGCTGGTGCGGATACGAACGAGCCACACGCTCGGGCAGCTTCACCTCCGCCAGCCGTGCGGCGACCGCCCTGGCCACCTCGGCGGGCGGCATCCGGCGGTCGGATGCTGCTCGCAGCGTCCATGCGATCTGGTCGCCGCATCGGTGAACCGGAGACAGGCTCGTGAACGGGTCCTGCAGCAGCAGCGCCACCGTGCCACCGCGCACCGAGACCCACGCCGACGGCGGGGCATCGAGCGGGATGGTGGTGTCTGCCACCACGGCGGTGCCGCCGGCCCGGAATCCGCGCGGCAACAGACCGATGAGGCTCTTCGCGCTCAACGTCTTTCCCGAACCCGACTCGCCGATGATCGCAAGGGTGCGCCCGGCAGCGATCGTCGCGTCGAACGGCTCGACCACGACGCCCTGGGGGCCGCGGACTGTCAGTCCCTGGATCTGCACGCCGCTCATGCGTCCTCCCCCACCTGCGACAGACGCTGCCCCAGCCAGTCGCCGACCAGGTTCATCGCGCACGCGACGAGGATGATGAGCGTGGCCGGCACCATGACAGCAGCGGGGTTGTCGAACATGATCGCCCGGTTGTCGGTGAGCTGGCGTCCCCAGTCGGCAGTCCCGGGCGGGACGCCGACTCCGAGGAACGACAGTGATGAGAACGCGACGATCGCGAACGCGACGTTGAGCATCGCGTTCGTGATGACGAGCGTGGAGACGTTCGGGAGGATGTGGCGGAACATGACCCGCCACCGGGAGAGCGAGAGCATCTGCGCGGCCTCGATGTAGGGGCGGGCGGACTGCTCGAGCACGCCGGCGCGGACGATGCGGATGTCCGACGGTGAGAACAGCGCGATCAGGAGCAGGACGGTCACCCAGTACCCGCCGCCGAACACACCCGCCACGACGATGGCCGCCAGCAGCACGGGAAGGGCCAGGAGCAGATCGGTCCAGCGGCTGATGAGGAAGTCGAGCCATCCGCGCTGGTAGCCGGCGAGGGTGCCCAGCAGGATGCCGAGCAGCATCGACCCGACCGCAACGCACACCGGTCCGATCAGCGCCGAGGCCGTCCCCGCGACCGTCATCGCGAACACGTCGCGCCCGAGCTCGTCGGTGCCCAGCAGGTGGCCGTCGGTGCCGGGGGGCAGCAGCGCCGACAGGATGTCCTGACGCATCGCATCCGGAAAGACCAGCGGACCGAGCACAGCCGCAAGGACCGCCAGCACGATGACGCCGATGGAGAGCAGGATGAGAATCGGCATCCGTCGTCGACGCCTCATGGGCGCCGTCATCAGCTCGATCGCCGCGGTCATGCGGGAACCCCCCGTTCACGGACCCTCGGATCGAGCAGGATGTAGGCGATGTCGGCCAGCAGCGCGATCACCGCGATGACGATCGCCACCAGCAGCGTCAGCGACTGAACGACCGCGATGTCTTTGAACAGCACGGAATCCTGAAGCAGCGTTCCCAGGCCCGGCAGCGCGAACGTCGTCTCGGCCAGCACCGTCCCGCCGACCAGGAAGGTGAGCACGAGGCTCGCACCGGTCACGATCGGAATCGCCGCGTTGCGCAGCGCGATCCGCTGCACGAGTGACTCGGAGAGCCCGCGCGCGCGGGCGGAGGTCACGTAGTCGGTCTCGAGCTCGCGCAGCATCGCGGTCCTCGTGAGTTTCAGGATGATCGCCCCCAGACCGAGCGCAAGTGTGATGGCGGGCAGGATCAGGTGCCAGAGAGTGTCGAGCCCGCCCGACCCCGCTCCGTAGACGGGAAAGAGCGGCAGGTAGTAGGCGAAGACGTACAGCAGCAGGAGACCCACCGCGAAGGTCGGGGCGCTCAGGCCGACGACGGCCAGCGCGCTCGCGACGCGGTCAGACGGGCCCCCCGCCCGCACGGCGCTGCGCACACCGAGCGGGATCGCGACGACCAGGGCGAGCACGAAGGCGATGCCGCACAGCAGCGCGGTCAGCCCGACCCGCGACCCGATCGCGTCGGCGACCGAGGTCTGCAACCGGATCGACTCTCCGAGGTCGCCCGTGAGGAAGCCGCCGAGCCATCGCAGATACTGCACCGGCAGCGGGTCGTCGAGGTGGTATTGGGCACGGATGGCCGCGACCGCCTCCGGCGAGGTCGGCCGGTTCCCGAGCAGATTCTTGACGATGTCGCCGGGCGCCAGGTACATCAGCGAGAAGACGATGACCGAAAGCACCAGCAACACCCCGAGCATGCCGAGCACGCGCACTGCGAGCATCCGGCCCAAGGGCCGCGATCGCGGTGCGCGTGCTCGGAGGGGTGAACCCGTTGTCACTGCGGTAGACCCGATCCCCTTACGGAGCAGCCCGGTAGAGCTGCGTCGGCCACGACGAGATGAACGCGAATGCGCTGTAGTCGTTCATCCCGAGATCGTTCGCGAAGGCGGTGGCCGACTGGCCCCACCACAGCGGCACGTTCACGGCATCCTCGGCCTGCAGCGTCTCGGCCTCGATGAGCAGGTCGATCCGCGCGCTGGGGTCGGACTCGGCGCCGATCTGCGAGAGCAGCGACATGATCTCGGGGTTGTCGTACGCGGCGGGGTTGCCGACTCCCAGCAGGTAGCTGGGGATCTCTGCCGGGTCGCCGAGCGTCGAGAAGTACCACATCATGTTCAGCCCGTAGTCGCTGGACGCGTCCAGGCTCGCGAGCCACTCCTCGATCGGAACCTCACGCACGTTGAGCGTGATGCCGATCTCGGCGAGGTTCTGGGCGAGGGCCTGAGCCGCCGTTCCCAGCTGCGGTCCCGTGTTCGGGGTGAGGATCTCGGTCTCGAAGCCGTCGGGGTAGCCCGACTCGGCCAGCGCGGCCTTGGCAGCATCCAGATCGAAGTCCCACTGCGGGATCTCGGCGAGCTTCTCGCGGGCGACATCCGGCGAGTACACGGCGGCGAGCGACTCGGGGGTCATGATCGCGGTGGCCGCTTCGCCGTGCCCGCGCAGCAGCTTGTCGACGTAGGCCTCGCGGTCGACGGCGTGAGCGATCGCCTCGCGCACCTTGGGGTCGTCGAACGGGGCGACACTCGTGTTGAAGTACAGACCCACGTAGGAGAGATCGTTGACGTAATCGACCCGCATGGTGTCGAGGTTCTCCCACTGCGTGGATTGCGCGAGCGGCACGTTGAAGGCCACGTCGATGTCACCGGACTGCGCTGCCAGGAGCCTCGTCGACTCATCCGGGACGAAGTTCACCGTGATGTTCTTCACCTTCGGCTCTTCGCCCCACCAGGTGTCGCTGCGCTCGAACGTGACGTGCGAGTCGGGCGCGAACTCCGTGACCTTGTACGGGCCGGAACCGAGCAGGAGCGAGGATGCGGTGCCGACGTTCCCGTCATTGGCCTCCCAGAACGCCTTCGAGGTGATGAAGGCCGCGCCACCGGTGCTCATGTTCTTCGCGAACGCGGCATCCGGCTCGGTGAGGGTGATGGTGACCTCGCTGTCACCGGTCTTCTCGACGGACTCGACGTTGGTCATGTAGTAGGCAAGACCCGGCGAGGTCGTCTCGTCGCGCGCCTCGTTGAGGCTGAAGACGACATCGTCGGCGGTGACCGGGGTGCCGTCCTGGAACATGGCATCGTCGCGCAGCTCGTAGACGTAGGTGACGTCATCGGGCTGAGACCATGACTCGGCCAGCGCCGGCTGGATGGCGCCTTCAGCGTCGATCGAGACGAGCCCCTCCTGCGCGATCGAGGCGATGTAATAGTTGAGGATGCCGGACTCCTGCCCGACGTACAGGTTCGAGAGGGAGCCGGGGAGCGCGACGGTGATGCTGTCGATCTGCTCGCCGCTGTCGGCGAGCGCGGTGCTCGCCTCGGGCGCTGCGCTCCCGCTGCACGCGGAGAGCAGAAGCGCCCCAGCGGCAACGACGGCGCCCGCCTGGGCGAGACGGACGGGTGACGGGAAGGGCATAGGACTCTCCTCTGTGGGTGCGGTGCGGACGGGATGGGTCGTGGGTGCGGTGCCGAACCGGGCTCGATGACCGGCACTGCGGCGCCGGGCGTCGAGGATGACCTCGACCTCGGCGGATGAGGGGCGAAGCGAGGCGAGCACGCGAAGCGCGGATTCGACGGCCGGGATCGTCGCGGCTTCGACCAGGATGGTCGCGGTGGCGCGGCGGGTAACGGCAGGAGACAGGCCCCACGCCCGGAGCCCGTCGGGAAGATCGATTCCCGCGAGCGCACTCTCGGCGACGAAGGTCGTGCCCACGCGGTGACGGGCAAGGGCCACGGCGGCTGCCGCGCTCGAGACCAGGATGTCGTCTCCCGCGCGGGGGCGCTCGAGCCGTTCGGCCAGGAGATCCCCCGGTGAGCCCGCGCCGCGGATCCAGAGCTGATCGGCCAGCAGCGCCGGATCGATGCGCCCGCCGGCATCCGGGATGTCGGCGGTGCTCAGCGCGATGATCTCTTCGGCGAACAGGAACGTCGAGCGCATGCCGCCGCGTCGCGCCGTCCCATGCCGCTCACCGCTGACGGCGAGCGTGAGCGTCACCGCGATGTCTGCCCGGCCGTCTTGCACGAGGGCGAGCGCTGCCGCGTTGTCGGAGGCCTCGACGAACGAGGCGTCGATGTCGGGCTGCTGTGCGGCAAGACGCCCGAGGGTGGGTGCGACGACAGTGCCCACGGCCTCGGCAGAGGCGGCGATGCGAACGAGATCCGCCCGGCGCCCGAGCATCCGTGCCAACTCGGTCGCCGCCGCCGTCAAGCTGGCATCGATGCGCGGAGCGTGCTGCGCGAGCAGCGCGCCGGTGGGCGTGAGCCGCGCGGCGCGCGCCGTGCGTACGACGAGGGCCACGCCCAGTCGTGCCTCGAGGCGTTGCACATGCTGCGTGATCGTCGGCTGCGAGTAGCCGAGGGAGCGCGCGGCAGCGCTGATCGAGCCGGTCTGGTCGATCGCTACGAGGATGCGGAGCGAGTGCACGTCGAGCGCTCGTGTCAGCGCGTCGATGTCGATGTCGCTCCGTCGATCCATAGCGAGATGCTATCTATCACTGAGTTTCGATGGTGTAACAATATGTTTCGCGAGTGTTTTTCCTGGCCACCGAGCCACCGACCGCCGCGGATCCGAGGGGAAGGCCGTCATGACGACCGACGAAGAGTGGAGAGCGCGCCGCGACGCCGCCGTCTGGTCGGCGGGCGGGATCGCCACCCTCGCGGCGACACACTGGCTGGACAAGATCCCCCGCGCGTTCGACGGCGCGCCGGGTCAGTGGCGTGACGACGACGGCCGTGCGGTCGGGACGACGGAGGCCGGGGTCGTCACCCTTGCACCCGGAGACCGCTGGGAGTCGGGTGCGCTCGAGCTTCGGGGGTTCGAACGCGATGGCGCGGTCGCGCTGCGGGTGTATGACCCTGAGGCCCCCGCTCGCCGCGGCATCTCCCGGATCGAACGATGGCCGACGGATGAGGCGATGCGGCTCGAGGCGCGCCTCGATCGCTCACCGACGCGGGAGGTTCCGAGCGTGGCTGTGGACGGACACCACAGCACGGAGGATCTCGACGGTGTCCTTGACCTCGCTCTGCCCGAGGGCCACGTGCGCCTGTGCGTGCGGACTCTCGACGACGGATGGCTGTTCGCCGCGTTCTCCGACGCCACGAGCGGAACAGACAGCTATCGTTTCCGCTTCCTTCGGATGCCGCCGCCCGCATCGGATGGGACCGTCGCGGTCGACCTGAACCGCGCGTACCTGCCACCGTGCGCGTTCTCGGACGGCTATGTCTGCGTCTTTCCCCCGCCGACGAACCGCTGGCAGATCCCCGTTCGCGCGGGCGAGCGCCTCGTGCGTTAGGTGTGCACGCGAGCTCCGCAGGAGAGGCTGCGGCCCTGGCGCGTACCGACTGACATCCACCCGCTACCCAGGTGCCCGACACAGAATGGATGCCATGCGCACCCTCCTGAACATCATCTGGCTCGTCCTGTCGGGGTTCTGGCTGTTTCTCGGATACATGCTCGCGGGGGTCATCCTGTGCGTGCTCATCGTGACGATCCCGTGGGGCATCGCGTCGTTCCGCATCGGCCTCTACACGCTCTGGCCCTTCGGCAGAGAGGTCGTCGACCACCCACGCTCCGGGGTGTTCTCGTTCCTGGGAAACGTCGTGTGGGTCATTCTCGCCGGCTGGTGGCTCGCGATCGGTCACATCCTGTCGGGGCTGGCGCTGTGCATCACGATCATCGGCATCCCGCTGGGAATCGCGAACTTCAAGCTCGTACCGGTCTCGCTGATGCCGCTGGGCAAAGAGATCGTCGAGAAGCGCCGGGGCGGTCAGTTCGACCGCGCCGCCGACTCTGTAGCCCGCTGACTTCGCAGCTCAGCTGAGCGCTGCCACGCCGGCTGCGATGACGGATGCTCCGACCACGGCAAGCGAGACGGCGAGCACGGCGACGCCGGCCCAGAGCAGGGCCATCGCCCGACCCGGCTTCTGCGGATCACGACCGATCACCGACAGGAAGAACCCTGCGGGAACCAGGATCGCCGACGCGAGCACGCCGACTGCTGCCCACTCCCAACCGCCCGTCACTCCTGCGGATGCCTGTGTGAGTGCGCAGACGATCCCGAGGATGACCAGGACGCCCGCGTGCGCGTGACCTGCCCGGAAGAACGTCTTCTGCAACCCGTTGAACGGGTAGCCGCCGGTCGTGGCGCGCAGGACGAACGTGCCGCCGTAGGCGATGGTGATGACCGTCAACAGCGTGGCGCCGACGACGATGGACAGGATCGGGGACATGGATGCTCCGCTTCGACTTTCCGCGCCGCCGGCGCGTATTGGATAGTGTCACTACCCAATATAAGATAGTGAAACTATCCAAGCAAGGAGCATCGTGCGCATCTCCGAACTGTCTGAGCACAGCGGCATCCCCGTCGCCTCGATCAAGTTCTACATCCGGGAAGGGATGCTGCCCCGAGGCGCAGCCACATCGGCGACCCGCGCCGAGTACGGAGACGAGCACCTCGCACGCCTGCGTGTGATCCAGGCGCTCAGTGATGTGCGGGCACTCCCGCTTGCCCGAGTGAAGGAGATTCTGGCTCTGATCGACGAGCCCGACGACTCGGCGTACGCGACGCTCGGAAAGGCCGTGAGCGCCTTGCCGCCGTACGCCGACGAGACGAGCACCGAGCGCGCGCGCGAGACCATCGAGGCGCTGGGGCTCACGTACGACGAGCGCTTCGCCGCGGTTGCACAACTGGAGGCCGCGATCCGCGGGATCGAATCCGCGGGGCTGGCCTGGGATGCCGACACCGCCGCCCGCTATGCCGGACCGCTCCTGCAGATTGCAGCCGCCGAGCTGATCCCGCTCGCAGAGCTCAGCGGAAGCGAGCAGATCTCGTACGCCGTGCTCGGCACCGCGATGTATGAGCCCGCGATCCTCGCGTTGCGCCGACTGGCGCACCAGCATCTGCTCGCGACGCGGGCGACGGATGACGACATGTGACGTCACGGTAAGAAACACGCCAGCCGAGCGTCAGGGGCCGCGGTTAGCGTTGGGCCGTATCGCGGCGGACCGGATGGTTCCGGGCACCGGTTCATACCCGGTCGCGCAGCGGGTTCGACTCCCGCCGTCGCGTCGATAGCTTCTCCCCGACGCGTAGGGTCGAGCCGTGCGCACGATCCCACCAAGCCTCAAGCCAAGTGTCGTCTCCGAGATCGACGAGCGCCTGTCAACGGTGGCGAGCGAGCATGACGTGCGCATCCCCTGGGCGATCGAGAGCGGCAGCCGCGCGTGGGGGTTCCCCTCGCCCGACAGCGACTACGACTGTCGCTTCATCTACGTGCGGCCCCGCGAGCGCTACCTCTCGCTGTGGCCCGAGCGGGATGTCATCGAGACACCCCTCGATGCGGTTTTCGATGTGAACGGCTGGGATCTGACCAAGGCCGTGCGATTGATAACGAAAGGCAACGCCACCGCGATCGAATGGCTCCGCTCGCCCATCGTCTACACCGGCGACGCCGGCTTTCGCGACCGCCTTCTGGCGCTGGCATCCGACGTCGCAGAGCGTGCCGCCGTCGGACGCCACTATCGCCATGTCGCCCTGCAACAGCGGTCGGGTCCGCCCTCGCTGAAGCGTTTCTTCTATGTCCTGCGCCCCGCAGCGGCACTGCGTTGGCTCGCGGTCCACACCGACGAGGCAGTGCCACCCATGGATCTGCCGACGCTGCTCTCGGAGGGGGACGTCAGTGCCGGCATCCGGGATGCGGCGCGAGACCTCATCGCACTCAAAGCCCAGACGCGGGAGCTGGGCTCGGGCGAGGCGCCGGAGATCCTGCAGCGCTTCGTCACGGAACAGCTCGACGATGCGGAGCGGTTCGAGACAATGCCGCCGACTCGCGACGTTGCGGAATCGAGAGCCCGTGCCGACGCGTTCTTCCGCGCGGAGATCGGCTGAGTCCGGCATCCGTCGCAGCGCTGTTGGCAGCCGTCCGTCAGGTGCCGACTCCGCGCGCGATCGCAGCGACATGAAGCTCGTGAGCGGCTTGTCGCGCAAGCGCAGCCTCGACCGCACCTATGGGGATAGCGTCGTAGCGACTCTTATTCCGTACGCGGCGTAGTCGATCGAATCGAGTCGCCGCGCGATCACCGGGCGGCGAGTCGAGTACGGCGCGCACGTAGCGCCCGAGCGCTTCATGCTGACCCACGCCGTTGCGCGTGCGGTATCCGTGCGCCGCAAGCAGTGCTTCGCCGACATCGTGCGCCGCGTCGTAGGCGAGATCGTATGCGACGACGACGCTGGTCAGCAGTGGAAGCTGGCTGATCCGCTCAGCCGCCGCGGCGAGAAATGCGGCAGCGCGGGCTGGATCCGGCGGGACTTTCTCGAGTCGACGCGCAGAAACCAGCACATCGATGGCGTCCCGCTGCGTCTTCGTCAGCGGGTTCACTGCCACGGAACATCCCCAAGGATCGAGACCGTAGGGCTTGCGCGGACATGATCAAGGAAACCCGAGTCCGCTGCCAGCTCAGCCGGGGTCAGAATCGTCGCGTTCACAGGACGGTGCACCACCTCTTCGACCCGATCACATGCCTGGTAGACGAGCTCAGCCTCTGGCGTCCCGACCACCATCACGTCGATGTCATTGGGAGCCGGACCGTCGACGCCGCGTAACCGCGCTGCGAACGATCCGTAGATGAACGCCGAATCGATGCCCTCGATGCCGGCAAGTTCTCGGGAGAGAAGGGTGACAGGGCCTGTGACGACCTGGAGGATTTGGCGCAACGGCGGGACGAGGTCGCTATCGGCGTTGGCGGCAACCAATCGCGTACGTCCGACCTGACGCTCGACGAGGATGCCTGCATCCACGAGACGTGCCACCTCGCGATGAGCGGTGGGGTAAGCGAGCTGCGCGCGGGTCGCAACGTCGGTGATACTCAGCTCCCCATCGCCGAGGAGAAGGACCGACAGCAGGCGCGCCTGCCCGTCCGACCGGAAGATCGGAGCGAGAAGAGGCGGCTCTGTTCTCATATAGTGGATATTATTATCCGTTATATCGATAGTCAACCGGTCCATCTCCCCCTGCACCGAAGTCGGATACCTGGTTCGCGTTGCCCGATCGTGCTGCCGCAGCGGCCGACGCCGTTCAGCGCGAGCCTTCGCCGGTAGCGCGCGGCGCGCGGGTGGGATAGGTTCCGCGATACAGGCGCCGCCACTCCCCAGGAGCAGGATGATCACACCAGTCCCACGACCCGAGGGCCGGCCGGTCGTCTCGGCCGTCACCGGCACCAACGGCAAGACGAGCGTCGCGACCGCGACTCGGCAGTTGATGACCCTCATCGGATGGCGAGCTGCCAGCTACGACTCGACGGGCATCACCGACGTAAGCGGAGACGTTCACGAGGCGAACACCCGCCGCTCCCCGGACTATCTGCCGGAGCTCATCGGGTCGCAGGCCCGGGCTGGAGCGGATGCCGTCTCGCTGGAGGCATACGTCGGTATCCTGGCCGATGGACTCTTCGAGCGGGTCGAAGTCGACGTTGCCGTCTCGACGGGGCTGGAACGAGATCACATCGACGTGCACGGCAGCATCGACGGGTATTGGAAGGCGAAGCTGCGTCTGTTCGAGGAGTACCTGCGCCCCGACGGCATCGCCGTTCTCGCCACCGACTCGGCTCAGGGAGATCTGGTCCGCGCCGCCGTTGCGCGGCGCGGTGCGAATCTGATCACCGTCGGTGACGGCGGCGAGGTACGGATGGGTGGCGCGCAGGAAGTCGACGGTCGGCTCAGACTTCGGTTGATGATCGGCGACTCTTCCTACCCTGCGGTGCTACCCACCGTGCACTCGATCGCCGCGACGAACCTGGTCCTCGCCGCCACTGCGGTGATCGGAGCCGGCGGGGATCCCGCACACGTCGCGGAGGCTCTCCACGACGTCGCGCCGCCGCCGGGAAGGCTCCAGGTCATCGCCGAACACGATGGCGTCACCGCCATGGTGGACACCGCGCACAACCCCGGTGCGCTCCGAACAGCGCTGCAGGCCGTACGTGCGCGCACACCGGGACGCCTCATCCTGGTCTTCGGCGCCGGCGGCGAACGCGACCGCGGCAAGCGAGGCCCCATGGGCGAGATCGCCCGTCAGCTGGCCGACCTCGCCATCCTCACTGACGACAATCCCCGCCGCGAGCCCGCCGATCGTATTCGCCGGGAGGTGCGCGAAGGCGTGCCGGGATGCATCGAGATCCCGGCACGCCGAGACGCGATCCTCGCCGCGATCGAGATGGCGCGGCCGGGCGACACCGTTCTGGTCGCGGGCAAGGGAGACGAAAACTACCAGCTCGTCGGGAGGGAACGCGTCCCCCACGATGATCGGGAGATCATCCGCGCCGCGATGACACGTCCTTAGCCGGCGCGCCGCACTGCCTCAGCGGTCACGCGCTTCCCGTATCGGGGTCGTACCCGCCGTCCGGGTCATACCCGCCGTCCGGGTCATACCCGCCATCCGGGTCATACCCGCCATCCGGGTCATACCCGCCATCCGGGTCATACCCGCCATCCGGGTCATACCCGCCATCCGGGTCATACCCGCCATCCGGGTCATAGTGCCCGTTTTCGTCAGCCATGGCGCCCCCTCTCGCGTCCCGGCGACGTGGTGTCTCGGCGACGCGATACCGATTCAACGATGACTCGCCGCGGCGCGCAAGGCCCTGGTCACGCCGACCACTCAGTTTTCCTTCGACAGACCGAGTGCACCGAGCGCGGATGCATCACCGAGCCGATCTCGCGAGATGACGCTGAGCTTCCCGTTGCTTTCCATCACGACCGCCGCGACGGACGACAGGTCACCTGCACCACTCTGGCGCACGGCCTGTTCCACATCGGCGCGTGCGACGCGCTGGCGGCGGAGGGCGTCCTCGTCGATTGCACCGTTGCGAAGCAGCAGAGTGGGGGCGGCAGTCGTGAGCTTGCGGATGCGACGCGACATCGCCGCGGCGAACGCAACCACCGCTTGCAGCAGGAGCAGAAGCGAGAGGGCGACGATCCCTTCGACGAACGCGACATCCGAGGTCAACAGGATCGTCGCGAGCGTGGATCCGAGCGCGACCGTGACGATGAAGTCGAAGGCATTGAGCTGGGCGAGCGTGCGTTTGCCCGATATGCGTATCGAGGCGATGAGGAACGCGTAGGACGCGACTCCGACCAGGAGCACGCGGACGATGTCTGACCAGCTGTCGAACCACATGCCGTGAGAGTAGGTCGGCTCGCGATGCACCGGAACACCCTTGCGCGGGTCGCCGGATGCCGATCTCACTGCCCCCGCGGGCTCCGATGCGCCTGTCGCTTCCTCCCCAGAGCCGCGAAACAAAGCCCTGTCCACAGGCATTTTCGAGCGACGGCGAGATGCCCGCCAATGTCGGAGGTTGGTGATGTCCTGAAGACATGAACATCCTCACGGCAATGCGCGAGCGGCTCGACCAGCTCGCTGTGTTCGCCGAGCTGGATGTCGAACCCACCGGGCTACCCGCCGGTGCAGCGGCACTGTCCGACGCCTCCGTGCTGGAGGTGCTCCGTCATGTCACGGCTATCGCCAATGATGCCGAGCGCCTGCAGTCCGTGGTCGCCGGCGTCGCGGCGACGAGGTCCCGTCGCGAACAGGGGCATTCGGGGCTGGCAGCGGGCCAGGGCCACGCGTCGCCGGCCGCATTGATCCAGTCGATCACCGGCGGAAGCCGCGCTGACGCCCTGCGCCAGCTGCGCGTCGGGGCAGCCCTGCTCGATGCGGGCTCCACCGAACCGGCGGATGTCGAGAGCGGCGACGCTGCCGGCACCGGCGACGATTCACCGTCACCAGGCGCCGACCCCGCCGAATCATCCGCGCGCACGCCATGGCACTCGCCGATGCGGGTAGCCCTGCTCGAGGGGCGGCTGACACCGTCCCAGCACGATGCGATCCGGGGCGGACTCGGCGAACCCGAAGCCGAGGGTGTCGACCCGGCCGCGGCTGCTCTCGCCTGGTCAGTCGCGGCGGAATCCCTCATCGACGAGGCAGTCGAGGGCGCATCTGTCGAGGAGTTGCGAAGCCGAGCACGGCAGATGCGCGACATCCTCGATCCGACCGGGGCAGCGTGCCGGTTCCAGACCCGCTACGAGAAGCGCTCGCTGCGCATGTGGATCGACCAGCACGGCCAACACCACGGTCACATCACCTTCGATGACGAGATGGCGCTGTTCGTGCGATCGATGTTCGCGGCAGCGCTTCGGCCCCGGCGCGGTGGCCCCCGCTTCGTCACGGATGCCGAACGTGCCGCAGCCGCGGAGCTCGCCGATGACCCGCGCACCAACGAACAGCTGGAGTACGACCTGCTGGTCGACGTCCTGCGCGCCGGCGCGGTAGCCGAGGCCGCCGATGTCTTCGGCGTCCGCCAGCCCGGCGTTCGCATGGTCATCGTCAAAGACCAGTCGGGCCCCCGCGACCCGCTCGGCCGCATGATCGCTACCGGTCACGCCGAAGACGGCGGAGACACCCTCCCGGGAACGATCATCGATCGCACCCTGTGCCAGCACGGCTCGATCGACGTCACCGTCGACAACCGTGGCAACCCCCTCGACCTCGGTCGCGAGCAGCGCCTCTTCAGTGCGAGGCAGAAGCTTGCGCTCGCGATCCGCGACGGCGGCTGCGCCGGGATCGGATGCCCGGTGCCCGCCGCGTACTGCGAGTCGCATCACATCGACCACGTCGCACACGGCGGCAGGACCGACATTGACCGCGGCATCCTGCTGTGCCGGTTTCACCACATGCAACTTCACAACAACGGGTGGCGCATCGTCCGCGACGGACTCGGCCCGTTCATCCTCATCCCGCCACCCGGACACCGATCACCGGACGGAACCGAGACCCCGCCGCGGCCGCTGCGCACGAAAGCGCCCTGGTCGTGGGCGTGGGACCCGCCGCCGCCACCCGACCGACCACCCTGGCGCACGCCATCCACCGCGACGGCGATCGCCACGACAGTGTCCCCACCGGACGCGCCGGCCGCGCAGCTGCGCGGATCTCAGGTCGGCGCGGCACCTCGGTCCACCATGTCGATCCCCGCACGCCGCAGCGCCTCGACGATGCTCGACTCGTCATCGACGTCCTAGAAGCCTCATCGACGTCCGTGAAGCGTCATCGACGTCCGTGAAGCGAAACGGACGACACCCGCTGGTCGACCGACTCACGCACAGCGCCAGAGGCAGCATCGCGCCACAGAGAGCACCGCGCCGTCGGCAGCGCCGCGCCGTCGCGGGCGCGCTCACCGGCGGGGATCGTCGCGTCGCCAGGTCAGCGCCAGGAACACGCCCAGGAGAGCCACCACGACACCGACGCCCGCGGCGATCCACGGCGCTGCGGGGGGAATGTCGGCGTGAGTCGTGAGGCCGAGAACCCGCGCGAGACCCCACAACAGCAGCCCCATCTCGTCGTTCCACAGCGTCGGGAACCCGTCGAGCCCGACCAGTCCGATGACAGCCGCCGGGATCGCAAGGCCCGCGCCAATGCCGGCCAGCACGATGCCCGTTCCCCGTCGGGCACCGAACTGGCTCGACAACGCCCACCCCGCCGCGACGAAGAGCCACACGAACAGCGCGAACGCGATCGTGGTGTAGACGGTACGAGGCACCGGATCGGCCCAGAGGACCAACCAGTATCCGCCCGGGCCCGCGATCGACAGCACGATCAGGGTCAGGATGCTGCGCAGGACGAGCACGCCACCGACCGCCGCGACAACGGGCCACGGCGAGCGCTCACGCACGAACGCCCGCACGACGAGCAGGAACACGAGCCACCCCCCGAGCACGAGCGCCATGTGCGTCCACGACAGGAACGAGGTCTGCACAGCCCGCGTCGCAACAAGCAGGCCGCCGGGAATGATGATCAGCAACCAACGGTCCAGTGGCAGCATCCCGAGTGTCGACTCCCGCGCCCGCCATGGGCGCGTCGCCGCCAGCCACGCCGCGCGTGCAGCCGCCGCCCCAGGACGACGAACCAGGCGCGTGCGCGCCGACAACATCCCGATCACCACCCACGCGACCGCGAGCACCAGAAGAGCCCGCGCAAGCCACGCCATCGCGACATCGCGCTCGAAACCGGCGGCTCCCTGCTCAACCCGCATCCGGGCTGCGGGTTCGGCGCTGGTGGCAAGAACGTCCGGCGCAACCGCGGCGATGCTCGCCCCGAGCGCAAGCAGAAGCGCCGCCGCCACGACGGCCAGGATGGTGCGCCGCACCGCGGACCTCATCCCCTCACGCTCCCGGGAACCCACTCACGCGATGCGCGTGCCCGGCGGCAGAGTCCGCGATGGCGTACGGGTTCGCGACCCGCCCCACCACAGGAGAGCGCCGGCGAGCACAACCTGAACGGCGAGGCCGACGAACCAGCTCGGCGTCGTCTGCGAGTAGATCTCCTCGGGGGTGGACTGAGTAGTCGGCGCCCACGCGCATTCATCCCACGTCACACTGTCCTCGGGCGGGATCTGAGCTCCGCGGACAAGCACAGCGAAATTCCCGAAAAGATCCTCGGGGTATCCGCCGGTACTGAAACGGGCCGGGGTCGCGTCGGCGAGGATGACGAACGGGTTCGCCGACAGCAGCCACCAGACCGTGTCGAATCGTGGCACCTCGTACGAATAGCTCTCCCACGGGCCACACGTCGGCGGGTTCGTCGTCGGCAACCCCGAGTCGTCGTAGACGTAGCTGCGATACGACTGGGTGACGTCAGTGCGGATCGCGGCGCCCCCGAGGCCGAAGGCGATCGGCGTGCCCACCACCAGCGCCGCGACCACCAGATAGGTGACGGCGACAGAGAACAGCGGGCGGGCGACGATTCCGCTGAGGCCGACGCCGATGGCGGCGACGATCGCGATCTCGACGATGAGGATCACCAGAGAGACCAGCACCACGAGCGGGTCGACTCCGCCGCTGAGGGCGGCGACCAGCATGAACGGCACCGCCACCGCGACGAAGGACAGACCCGTGAGCCACGCGGCGAGGAACTTCGCCAGCACGATCTCAGCGGTCGTCGCGAGGGTCACTTGGACGGGGGCGAGGTTCGCGGCATCCCGATCGCCGTTGATCGCGTTCCCCGACAGGGTCGGAGAGACGAGGACGACCAGGAGCAGGACAACGAAGACGACGACCGAGTAGACGCCCGCGCCTACGCCGTCCGAGTACGAGAAGGCGAGGAGCGACAGCGCCGTGACGAGGACCAGGAGCGCGGCGAATACGCCGAGCAGCACGTACCAGGCGACGCTGCGCACCCGCTGCGTGAGATCGAGGCGGACAAGCGTCCCCAGGCGGTTCCCGCTCACGAGAGATCACCTCCGCGCAGGTCGAGGAAGGTCTGTTCGAGGTCGCCGACGGCGGGCGCGAACTCGCTCACCGGCACGCCGCGCTCCACGAGTCGGCGAAGGGCTGCCGCCGCATCGTCGTCCGTCGCGACGGAAATCAGGACATCTGCTCGGTCGACGCGCACCGCGTCCGCTGGCAACTCGAGAGCCGCGGTGACGGATGCTGCAGCATCCGTCGGCTGACCGAGCAACCGGATCCGCCAGTCCCGCGTGCGACGCGCGGCAACCGCCGTGCCGGAGTCGACGGAGCTGCCGGCGACGAGGAACACGGCGTCGTCGATGACCTCCTCGAGCTCAGCGAGGACGTGGCTGGATACGAGCACCGTGCGCCCCTCTGCGGCGAATCGGCGAAGGAGGTGTCGCAGCTCGACGCGGGCCGCCGGGTCCAATCCTGATGCCGGTTCGTCGAGCAGGAGAACGCGCGGGTCGTGCACCAGGGCTCGAGCAAGTCCGAGCCGCTGCTTCTGGCCGCGCGAGAGGACGCGAGCGGGCGCAGACGCGAGCGAAGTCAGCTCGACGAGTTCGAGCAGTTCATCGGCGCGTGCGCGCGCGACGTCCTTGGGCAGATCGTGCAGCCGCCCGGTGACGATGAGCGTCTCGCGCGCGGAGAGCGCACCCCAGGTCCCCAGGGCATCGGGCATCCAGCCGAGGATCGCCCTCGCCGCCTGTGGCTGCTCGATGGGATCGATGTCACCGATACGGATCGTTCCCGCATCCGGGGCCAAGAGCGAGGCGAGCATGAGGAACAGCGTCGTCTTGCCCGACCCGTTGGGGCCGACCAACCCGGTGACCGCACCCGGACGGGCATGAAGCGAGACATCGCGAACCGCCTCGACCCGGCCGAACGAGCGTCGCAGTCCAGTCACGACGATGGCGGCATCCATGTGCCCACCCTACGCGAGGCGAGGGGTGGGCTGCGGGCGTGCGAGCCGGCCACCTCGAGCGATGCCGCGGTGATCGTGTAGCATGTATACATGCTCTTCGAGAATTCGGGGTCGGAGCAGCGGGTGGGCGGGGTGGGAGCCACCAGCAAGCGGGGCGGGCCACGACGCGACTGGCGCCTGATCGCGCTCGTTGTCGGGGTCGTGCTCGCGACAGCCGGTGCGGCGGTGTCCGCGGAGAGCATCCGCGCGCACTATCCCCGCACGGCAACCCAGCCGCGGCACAGCATCGCCGTGACGCCCAGACGTCGACACCATGACTGTCACGGGGGCCGCGAATGAGAAGGTATACATGTGCATGTATCACCGAATCGTCCGCGACGCTGGATCCGTGTCCACTCCTGAGAACGACCCCTGGACCGACTACGTCGAGGCGTTGGGCGTCGCCCTCGCCCGTGCGCGCGCCCATCGAGGGCTATCGCAGGAGCGCGTTGCACACGCTGCCGGAATCTCGACGTTCACCTATCGCAAGCTCGAGAAGGGCGAATCCAATCCGGGAACGCCCGCGAACCCGCGTCTTCGCACGCTGGCCTCGCTCGCCGAGGTCCTGGGAGTGCCGCTCGCCAGCATCCTTCCCCCTGACCTGCCCGGCATCGCCCCAGGCCGCTAGCCACGGATCCGCCACCGGCGATGTCGGAGGTCGATGGTCCGATAGACGCACCGTGCCCACCCCAGACATCGCTGGCGGAGATTGTCGACCCGCCTGAGAAGGAGCGGCACGATGTGCGAGCACAGCTGGTGCGTCACACCGCACGCGGCAACGAGCCATCCGGCGGACGAGGATCACCGCAGCCCGGGAACAGCGGTGCGCGCACGCGTCCGCGGCGTGGGGGCGCGAGGCGTCGGGGACGATGCCGACCTCGAGGTCGGCATCCTGCGACGGGCGGACGAAGACCAGACCTGGCTCGTGATCGACGCGGGCAACGGCATCGGCGTAGAGATCGCGCTCGACGAGCTTCCCCGACTCGTGCGCGACCTTCGGCGGGACACGACGTTGCGGCGTATCGCCGACGCATGATCAGCTCGTGCGGCGAGTATCGCGATCCCGGCCCGGTCTCGGCGTCTGGGCTGCCGGCGGAAGCGCGAGCCGCACCGATGTCCCTCGGCCGGGAGTCGACCGCACCGACACATCGATTCCGCACTGGTCGCAGATCGTGCGAACGATGTGCAGCCCCAACCCCGAGCCCGGGATCTGGCTGCGGTGTGCGCTGTCGGTGCGGTAGAACTTCTCGAACATGCGTCGCTGCTCACCCGCCGTCATCCCGATCCCCGTATCGGTCACGACAATCACGGGTCGCTCGCCGTCGCGCTCAACGCTCACACGGACCGCACCCCCCGGCGGCGTGAAACGCAGCGCGTTCGAGAGCAACTCCTCGAGAGCGCGGCGCAACAGGTACGAGTCGACGTACGCGAAGAACGAAGACATCTCTCGGACCGTCAGGTCCACCCGCATCTCGTCGGCAGCGGGCCGCCAGTTTGCGACGGCCTGCGTCACGATCAGGGCGGCGTCGGTCACCTCGCGTGATGCGGACACCTCCTGCCGACCTGCGGCGATGACCTTGTCGACGACCTCCCGCAGACGCATTGCGGCTGCCTCGATCCGCGCGAGCCGCTCGTTCTGCTGGGGCGGGGCACCCTCGAGGTCGAGCAGATCGAGTTCGCCCAAGAGCACGGTGAGCGGCGTCCGCAGCTCATGCCCGGCGATGTCGAGAAAGCGATCACGAACATCGACCGCGTCCACGAGGCTCGTGATGTCGGCCGCGATGAACGCGGCGCCGATGGGCTCCTCGCCGCGGGCGATGGGCCGCACCGTCACGCTCATCGCCCGCTGATCCCCGGGGGCGCCGACCCAGATGGTGCGGCGCTCGCTGCGAGAGCTACTGGCGACCCGCGCCAACAGCTTTCGATCAAGCCGCACGCGAGAACTGCGGTCCTCACCGTAGACGTGAGAGGCGGGGCCCTCCGACCAGTCCGTCCCCACGTCGAGACCCGCGCGAGCCACCAACGCATCGAATGCGTCATTTCGATGCAGGATGCGGCCACGGGGCGTGATGACGGCGATCGCGTTGGGACTCGCATCGAGCACGGATCGGAACACCTCGGCCTGGTCGCGTTGCGAGCGCATGGTCACCAGGACGCGCTCGAATGCCTCCGCAGCGTGCTCATGCTCCGTGCGCAGCAGGCGACCGACGACGTAGGCCGACGCCGTGACGAGCGCGCCGATCAGCGGAAACAACGGCAGGTTCGCGAGGGCATCCTCAGAAAGCGAGGCGCCGGTCTCCCGCGCGAGCGCGACCGCGGGGGCAACGAAGACCAGCACGACGCCGAGCGCGGCCATCGGGAGCGGGAACGCGAGCCCGAGCCACATCAGCGGCGGCAGGAACAGCAACGCCGCCGACGGGAACGCTTCCTCCACACCGGGCCAGATCAGTGCGACGCCGACCAGGTCGGCCAGCGGCACCACCGCGATCCAGCGTCCCGGCCCAGACGGCCGGGCGACGGCGACGAAGATCATGATGCCGAGTCCGACGACCAGGACGGCAAATCCGTCCACGGCGAACCAATACGACCAGTTTCCCCCGCGAAGGGCATCGACCAGCAGGACGACGCATGCGGCGATGACCAGCCCGACCTGCAGATAGGGCTGACGGCGCAGGCGCAAAATCGGGTCGCCGAGCGCCGCTCCTCGATTCACTACTGCATCAACCCCTAGCCCGGTCCGCCTCACCCTTCCGGACTCGTCTGGCTCACCCTTCCGGCTGACCGGGAGTCTGTCAAGAACTGTTCCGGCGTGTGCCGTGGAGACCGTCAGGCGCGGTGCCGCGCCACCGCACCGACCCCCGCGGCGCGCACGACGATCACGCCGCCTCCTCGTCGGAGCGCATCGCCGGCGGAAGCCACACCCGCGCCCGGGTTCCTCCACGCGGCGCCGGCTCCAGTTCGATCGAGATGTCGTTCCCCTCGGCGAGGCTCTGCGCGATCGACAGCCCGAGCCCCACTCCCGGGAGAGCCTGCTCACGGGCGAAATCCGTGCGGTAGAAGCGGTCGAAGGCGCGACGGCGCTCAGTCTCGCTCATCCCGACACCGGCGTCGGTGATCTCAACGACCGGCCGGTCCTGGTCGCGCCGGGTGTCGATCGACACCGTGGCACCGGGCGGTGAGTAGAGGACCGCGTTACGGAGGAGCTCGTCCAGGATCGCAGCAAGGCTCCGCGGGTCCACACTCGCTGTACCCACCCCATGATCGGCGAACCGCACCCGCACGTCACGTTCGCGCGCGAGCGACGCTTCCCGCTCCACGACATCCCCGACGGTCAGCGCGACACTCGTGGTCTGTGGAAGGGCGCGCACCGTCTTACGGTAGGCCGACAGAAGGTGCTCGACCGTGCTGAAGAGCCGCTGCGCTGCCTGATCCACGCGATCAAGACGCGAAGCGACGCGTTCGGACACGTCTTCCATCTGAGCGAGCTCCGTCTCGCCCATGAGCACCGTCAGCGGCGTCCGCAGCTCATGACTCACCGAATCGAGGAAGCGGTCGCGCACCTCGATCGCCTCGACGAGGTCAGTGACGTCGTGGGCGATCAACACGAACCCGAGGGGCTCGTCGTCGTGAGAGATCGGATGCGCGGAATAGTTGACCGCGACCTGGTCGCGCTCCCCCAGCCAGGCGATCCGCGCACGGATACCGGGTCTGCGCGCCAGCTCCGCGATCGCGTCACGCGACAGCAGCAACGGAGTCCGCCGATCCGCGGAGTAGACCCACCGACCGCGCGAGAAGGAGGACCCTTCGAGGTCGACTCCGGCCCTTTTCGCCAGGCGATGAGCAGACCCGTTCGCGGTGAGAACTCGGCCGTGCGGGTCGAAGACGATGACGGCATCCTCCGTCGCCTCGGACACCGCTTGGAATATTGCCGACAGGCGCTCCTGGGCGTCGGACGCCTCACGGGAGGCCGCGAGCGCCGCGTGGCGATGCGACACCTCCCGACGCAGCTGGTGGGCGGTCACGAAGGCCGACAGGGCGATGAGAGCTGCGAACGCGACGAAGACCCCGAACGCGATCCATTCCGGCGCCGCGTCGGGGACCCGCCCAGCACTGATCGCAGGGGCGAGGGGAATCGCACCGGCCAGCACGATCCCCATCGCGATGGTGGCCAGGGGGAACGCCGCCCCCAGCCACACCAACGGGAACACCATCATGAACCCGATGCCGTCGACCAGCTCTGACGCCTCGTTGCGGATCAAGGGGATGCCGACCAGGCCGCTGAGCGGGACAACCGCCACCCACGCCGTGTGCTCTCGCGGCCGGATCCGAGACAGGATGACCATCACCAGCGCACCGACGGCGATGAGGCCCAGACCGGTGAGTGCGCTAGGAGTGAGCATGTCGGCTCCGAACGCGTGGGCGGTGGCGACCACACCCACGGCTGCCGCGAGCAACGCCAACTGCGTCCACGGCTGAGTGCGAAGCATCACCGGGGAGACCGCAGCCTCCTGCTCACGGCTCTGCGCGCCGGTCACTGTCGAACCACCTTGTCCGACACGGGCCAACTCATCCATCGAGGTCACCCCCGCCTCAACCGTCGCCCAGACGACGCACGCTGTCAAGCACTCAGGCGAAGGACGCGACTCCCAGATCGGGATGGTCCACGAACACGCCGTCGAGGCCGGCCCGGCGGAGGATTGGGGACCAGACGTGGCTCGTGCTCGACGCCGGCGACAGTGCGCGTATCGCACTGGGTCCGGACGGGGCGCGGCGAGCGCTTCGGTTGCAGCTACACGCTTCGGTCGCAGCGAGATGAGGACGCGCAGCGAACGGCGCTCGACCTCTGACCTACGGCCTCGGCACGACCGCAACAGCCGAGGCGAAGTCCTCGGGGTCCGCGCTGGGCAGCATCAGCCGGGCGAGGGTTCCCCCATCCACCGTGGCATACAGTCCGACACCGATCCCCGACTGGTCGGCGAGCTTCTTTGCTATCGAAAGCCCTAGACCAGCGCCGGGAATCGCATTATCGCGCGCGTAATCCGAGCGGTAGAAGCGCTCGAAAGCGCGGCGTCTCTCGGTGTCAGTCATCCCGACCCCGGTGTCGCGAATCTCCACCACCGGTCCCACCAGGTCAACGACGTCCGTCGTGACGACGACTTCGCCTCCCGCCGGGGTGAACCGGATCGCATTGACGAGGAACTCGCTGAGAATGGAGCGGAAGACACGCGTGTCCACGCGCGAGAAGCCCACCCTCCGGTCTACGACCCGAAGCGCCACGCCGCACTCCTCGGCGAGACCACGGTGGTCGGCCACGGTATCGCCCGTGATGATGGCAATGTCGGCCGTGTCGCGCATCATGGATACCGATTCGCGGCCGGCAGCGACGAGCCGTTCCACTGCGGTGAGCACGCGGCTCGCGGCCTCGTCGATAGCGGAGAGACGCTCCGCAACGTCATCCGGGACCTCGCCCATGAGGGCAAGATCGGTCTCTCCGAGCAACGCGGTCAGCGGTGTGCGCAGCTCGTGCCCGACCGCGTCGAGGAAACGGTCGCGGATCTCGATCGCCTCCACGAGCTCAGTGACATCGTGAGCGATGATCGCCGCGCCAACGACCTCTCCGCCCGTGACGATCGGAAAGATCCGATAGTGCACCGCGACCTGGTCACCCTCCGCGCCGAGCCAGGCCACGTGCTCCACAGCGACCGAGAGCTCCATGGCCTTGCGAATCGAATCCCTCGGGAACACCCGCGGGGTGCGCCTATCAGCAGCGAAGATACGGTGGTCTCCCAGCCCGGGCTGACGGAAGTCCAGCCTGGCCTTGGTTGCGAGACGCCGCGCCTTGTCGTTGATTCGCAGGAGCTCGCCTGCGCGATCGAAGACGACGACGGCGTCCTCGGTTCCCTCTTCGATCGCGGCCATCGTCGCGACATCCGCGGCCCGCGCCCGCGACTCCGCTCGCAGTCGCTTCATCGTCGCGTCAGTTGCGCGCTGATTAGCGCGTAGTGCACGACCGACGAGGAAAGCCGAGGCAGCAAAGACGGACATGACGACGGGAGCCAGGACGAACGGAACCCAGTCCACCGGGTGGTCCGGCCAGTCGTCGGTGGCCAGCGAGTGCGCGGCAGGCACGGATGCCGAGAACACCACGCCGACTGCGATGGAAAGGGGATCGAACGCCAGCGCGAGCCACATCAACGGCAGGATCACGAGGACAGCGGCGAACTGCAGATCGTGTGACATCGGTGCCGCGATGACCGCCGTGGCCATGATGTCCAACAGGGGAACGATCGAAAGCCATCGGGTATCGACCCGGTCTCGGGTGCGGTCCACCCAGAACACGACAGCAGTTCCCGCGATCAGAACGGCAAACGATACGGCCACGGGGGTCAGCAGCGGGAACCCGTACCCCACGGTTCCGGCGACGAAGGTGACAGCCGAGATGACAAGAATGGCTACCTGAGCCCAGGGTTGCACGCGCAGCGTATCCGCCTGTGTGTCGACCAAGGACATCACCCTCCGTGCCACTGCCGCGTCACAGCGATACGAACCGTGATCTCACGATTCCTGTACCCGGTTCACACGATTCCGCTGCCGGGTTTATATGTCAACACCTCGTTGATCTGTCGACATCTCGCTGTGAGCCCCGCATCCGAAGACCTCGATGCCGAGGTCGGGGTGATCCACGAAGATGCCGTCCACGCCCGCGGTGCGCAGTCCGCTCCACTCACCACGCCAATCGCCGTAGTCGGCCAGTTCGCCCGACCGGAACTCCGGGAGGAGGAAGGCATTCTCGGGGCGACATGTCCAGGTGAACACGGTCAGGCCTCGTTCGTGCGCTCGCGTGATCAACGGCGCCGGACCGATCGTGGAGCCCTGGACATCCGGGGTCAGGATGACTGCCTTGTCAGGACTGATTCCGTCGACCTCGGCGGCCAGGACATCCAGACCCTCGGGCTGCATCCACTCGGCATACGTTCGCGCCCCGGGGCTCGTGTGCCGATCGACAGGAGCGCCGTCGGCCTCCATGAGGAACACCAGTTCTGCGGTCGTTCCGCGCTCGCGAAGCTGCCGCAGGACACCGAGTTCGAACGACTCGACCACGACGCGGCGGTCATGCCATCCCCCTGCCTGCAGCTCGGCATCCAGAAGCGCGGCCATGTCCCACCCGAGGGACGCGAAGAAGGTGGCGTGTTTGATCTCGATGACCGGGATGACCACACGGCCCTGCGCTCGGTGTTCGTCGAGCAGCGCCAGCAGATCGCGCAGCCGCAGCGGCGGCTCCTGGTCGTCGAAAGCTGCGCTTGCGGGACGGATGCCGGGAATCCGCTCTCTGCAGCGGAGGGTCGCAAGCTGCTCCCAGGTGAAGTCCTCGGCAAACCACCCCGCGTGGTCGAGCCCGTCGATCCGCTTCGTTGTGCGCCTGCCTGCGAACTCGGGCCGCTCAGCGACATCCGTCGTCGTCGACAGCTCGTTCTCGTGACGGATGACCAGAACGCCGTCGCGGGAGACCACGACGTCGGGCTCGACCGCGTCCACCCCCATCCGGATCGCGAGCTCATAGGAGCTGCGCGTGTGCTCGGGGCGGTAGCCGGGCGCACCGCGGTGGCCGATGATCAGGGGCCGGTTCACGCGCTCAGGCTAGTCGTTCATAGCGGCTTCACAGCGGTCGCCGGTCGCCTGACCACACCCGTCCGATACGCTTGATCAACAGCAGACGGCTGTTTTTCACGGACTTTGGAGTGTGAGAACTCGTGGCGGCTGGAAACAACCCCGCATTCAACAACCCCGCGTTCCAGGAGCAGGGCGCGGGCCGCGCTTTCCCGACGAGCGGCCAGAGCGGCTTCGGCGCGCAGACCCAGTACGCATCCACCCACGCGGCGGCAACGGATGCCGCAGTCAATGCCCAGCTCGAGGGCGCCTACGCGGCACCGTCGGCAGGTGCGATCGAGACCGGACGGATGACGGTCGAAGACACCGTCATCAAGACGATCGGCCTGTTCGCGATCCTGCTGGTGACTGCGGTCGTGGGCTGGATGTGGACCATGGCGCCGGTCACGGCCACCAACCCCAACCCGACGATGATCCCGTGGATCGTCGGGGCGCTCGGTGGCTTCGTCCTCGCGATGGTCGTGATCTTCACGTCCCGCAAGAAGATCCGCCCCGCGCTCATCTGGGGCTACGCGGCGTTCGAGGGCCTGTTCGTCGGCGCCATCTCGGCGTTCTTCGAGTTCATCTGGCCCGGCATCGTCATCCAGGCGACGATCGGCACGCTGGCGGTTGTGGGCGTGACCTTGGCGCTGTTTGCCAGCGGCAAGGTGCGCGCCTCCAAGAAGGCGACGAAGGTCTTCATGATCGCGATGATCGGCTACCTCGTGTACTCGCTGGTCAACGTCCTGCTGATGGTCTTCAACGCCCCGATCGCAGGCGGCGCCTTCGGCATGTCGAGCACGATCGAGATCTTCGGCATCCCCCTGGGTGTCATCATCGGCGTCTTCGTAGTCATCATGGCCGCGTACTCGCTCGTGCTCGATTTCGACTCGATCCAGCAGGGCGTGCGTAACGGCGCCCCGCGCCAGTACGCGTGGCTCGGTGCCTTCGGCATCATGGTCACGGTCGTCTGGCTCTACATCGAGATCCTGCGCATCCTCGCGATTCTGCGCGGGAACAACTGACGCACTGATCCTGAGAAGGGCCGCCACTCTCCGGAGTCGGGCGGCCCTTCTGCATTCGGCGCACGCTCGCCCTTGCCCCTGGAGGCTCGGCGCGGCGCGCGCGAGGTGTCAGCGGCTGACGGGATCGGCCAGGGCGGCACGGACGGCGTCGCCCAGGGCACGCATGGATGCCGCAGCATCCATCGCCGCAGCAGCGGCTCGTCCCGAGACCGAAAGCTCTGCGTGACGCTCCCGATCCGAGAGCACGTCGATGAGCGCTGCGGCCAGGGCGTCGATGTCGCCATCGGCGACGAGCACGCCGCCCCCGTGCGCGAGGGTGTCGCGCGGACCGTAGGGCATGTCGTACGCGACGACCGGAACACCCGCCGCGAGCGCCTCGAGGATCACCAGCGGCTGTCCCTCGTTCGTGCTCGCCAGGACGAGCACGTCGGCGGATGCCCAGGCCTGCGTCGCGGGATCGGCGACGTGACCAATCCATTCCACGGCATCCCGGATGTCCAGCTCGGCCGCCAGCGCTCGAAGCTCGGGGAGGGCAGGACCGTCGCCGAATACGCGAACGTGCGCGTGCGGCACGACCGAGCGCACCGCGGGAAGCGCCCGCAGCACATGGTCGACGCGCTTACGGGGGATCAGCGAGTTCAGGATGACGATCCGGCCGGCGACCGGATCGGCGGACACGGACACCGCCGGGGCAGGATGCGGCACGACGAACGACCGCATCCACTGCGCGCCGAACCGCCGCTCGACGTCATCGCGCTGCGAGGGCGTCAACCACAGCACGCCGTCGAACCGGCCTGCGATCTCGAACCACCGCTCCCAGGCGGCATCCATCGGCGAGTCCCACTGGAACGGCGAAAGGACATGGCACGCGTGCGTCGTGTGCAGCACGCGGATGCCGGCATCCAGCGCTGGCTTGCCCGCGGCGACCAGCGTCTCGCCGATCTGCCGCGCCTCGCACAGTACGACTGGCACTGGCTCTTCGCTCGGTGCAGCAACCGCCGCGACGGCGTTGAGCCACGCGCGATAGAGACCGCCGAATCCGGGCAGCCAGCCGATCACCGCGCCGCCGTCGTAGACCTGGACGGGGGCATCCGTCAGATGCCAGGCGGGATCGTCACTCACGACCGGCAGATCGAGGACGGTCGCGCCGTTGACGTCGGTGATGGCACGCCTCGGCCACGGGGATGACGGCACGGGGCCCGGACGCGCCGCGCGCCGCAGCCACGACGGATCGGATCGCGCGTCATCGAAGAGGTTCCGAAGCCGGGAACGGTCCGCAAGCAGCCCGCGCCGCACCCACTCGGCTCGGTGAGCGTCGTGGTCGGCAGTCTCACCGGGGTCGACGGTCAGGAGTGTGACATCCGCGCCGGCGGCTGCCATGTCAGCCGCTCGTCGAAGCACCGAGATCGTGAACCCGCCATCGCGGTCGGGAACGAGCCGCGACGCGAGCACGAGGTAACGCGCCTCCGGCAAAGCACCCCCACCGGTGGGAGCTACTCCCACTCGCCCGCTCCCGCGGTCGAGTGCCACACTGCGCCCATCGCTCGAGTGTGAGCGCCGCTCTGCGTCACTCCCACTCGCCCGCTCCCGCGGTCGAGTGCCACACTGCGCCCATCATTCGAGTGTGAGCGCCGCTTCGCGTCACTCCCACTCGATTGTCCCCGGGGGCTTGGAGGTGACATCCAGCACGACGCGGTTGACCTCACGCACCTCGTTCGTGATGCGGTTCGAGATGCGCGAGAGCACGTCGTAGGGCAGCCGCGTCCAGTCGGCGGTCATCGCGTCCTCGCTCGAGACGGGGCGCAGCACGATCGGATGCCCGTACGTGCGCCCGTCGCCCTGAACTCCCACCGACCGCACGTCGGCGAGCAACACCACGGGGCACTGCCAGATCTCGGCATCCAGCCCCGCCTTGGTCAGCTCTTCGCGGGCGATGGCGTCGGCATCACGCAGAATCTCGAGGCGGTCAGCGGTGACCTCACCCACGATCCGGATGCCAAGACCGGGCCCCGGAAAGGGCTGGCGGCCGACGATGACCTCGGGAAGACCGAGCTCGCGTCCGATCGCGCGGACCTCGTCCTTGAAGAGTGTCCGCAACGGCTCGACGAGTTCGAACTGCAGATCCTCGGGAAGCCCGCCGACATTGTGGTGGCTCTTGATGTTCGCGGTTCCCGCGCCGCCGCCGGATTCGACGACATCCGGGTACAGGGTCCCCTGCACGAGGAAGCGGATGGGTTCACCGTCGGCCTTGGCCTCGTCGACGAGCTCGCGCTGGACCCGCTCGAACGCGCGGATGAACTCGCGTCCGATGATCTTGCGCTTCTGCTCGGGATCGCTGACCCCGGCGAGGGCCTCGAGGAACGTCTCCCGGGCGTCGACGGTCACCAGACGCACACCGGTCGAGGCGACGTAGTCCTGCTCGACCTGTTCACGCTCGCCCTTGCGCAGCAGCCCGTGGTCGACGAAGACCGCGACGAGCTGGTCGCCGACGGCCTTGTGCACGAGGGCTGTCGACACGGCAGAGTCCACACCGCCCGACAGCGCCGAAAGCACGCGTCCCGAGCCGACCTGCGCGCGGATCCGCTCGACCTGCTCGGCGATGACGTTGCCGCTGTTCCAGTCGGCGGGAAGGCCCGCGGCCTTGTGCAGGAAGTTCTCGATGATCCGCTGTCCGTGATCGGAGTGCTTGACCTCGGGATGCCACTGCACGCCGTACATGCGACGCGCGTCGTTTCCGAACGCGGCCACCGGGGTGGCTCCGGTGCGAGCGAGCACCTCGAACCCCGCGGGAGCCTCCGAGACCTGGTCGCCGTGACTCATCCACACGTTCTGCTCGGCGGGCTGACCGTCGAACAACACGCTCTCGTCGCGGATGATGCTGGCATCCGTCGCGCCGTACTCGCGCAGGCCGGTGTTGGCGACGACGCCGCCGAGAGCCTGAGCCATGACCTGGAATCCGTAGCAGATACCGAGGGTCGGCACGCCCAGATCGAACACGCCCGGGTCAAGCGTCGGCGCACCGGGTTCGTACACGGATGAGGGTCCACCCGACAGGATGATGCCGATCGGGTCCTTCGCGGCGATCTCGGCGGCCGTTGCGGTGTGCGGCACGAGCTCGCTGTAGACGCCCGCCTCTCGCACGCGACGGGCAATGAGCTGGGCGTACTGCGCGCCGAAGTCGACGACGAGGACGGGTCGCTGCGAGGTCTCGGTCTGTTCTGTCACCGGATGCTTTCGGTCGGCGCGTGCGGGTTCAGGACGCGGTGGGGGTCTGGCGGGTCAGCGTGGAGTGCTCGGCGAGGTCATGCGTCTCGGACTCGCGGGAGGCGAGGTAGCTCTTGACCTCGCGTGCGACCCGAGCCTCCATGAAGAACGACAGGAAGGGAACGATTCCGCCGAGGGCGAGCGTGATGAAGCGGCCGAAGCGCCACCGCATGAGGCTCCATACCCGGAAGCAGGCGAACAGGTAGACGACGTAGAACCAGCCGTGGCCGACGAGGATCGACAGCGAGACGTTGACCCCGTCCCCCGCAGACTCCAGTTCGCAGCCGAGCCCGCCGGGCACGAACAAGGAGTACCACTCGCATCCGGGGCCGACGATGACCGGAGCGAACCACAAGAAGCCGCCCGATCCGCCGGCGAACAGCTCGACGTGCAGCGGCGAGTACTTGAGGATCATCTCCGCGAGGAGCAGAAGGAGCATCACGCCGGTGATGATCGAGGCGACCTGGTAGAAGGTCAGGGCTCCGCGAATGGCCGGAAAAGACGACGGTTTCGGCTCGCGAGGCATGGGCCCATTCTAGTCGCCGGTTGCGGTCACGCTTCCCGACCCGGATGCGTCCGCCACGGCATCCTCGAACTCTTCGACCTCTTTCTCCCACGCGTCCTTGGCGAGGCGATACCAGAAGTAGAAGGCGAAGCCGGCGAAGACCACCCACTCGGCGGCGTAGAAGATGTTGAGCCAGTTCACGGTCGAGCCGGCGTTCGGCGCCGGTGAGACGATGTCGACCAAACCGCCGGACGCGGACTGCGACGCGACGTACGGGCGATACACGTCCAGTCCCGCCGTATCGTGCCACTGCGACAGGAGCGCCGCAGGCGACATCCGGATCATCGTGAGCGGCGGCTCCCCGCGCGGCGGCGGAAGCGGCCCCTCATCGGAGATCAATCGCCCCACGATCGTGACCGGCTCCCCCGCGGCGGCTAGCGCTTCCAGCGCCTGGGCGGCGGATTCGGCATCCGTGAGAGTCGGCGCCCAGCCGACAGCGACGGCAACGGATGTGGGGGCCGCCGCATCAGCAAGGCGCAGCTGGCCTGTAACCCAGTACCCTTCGACCCCATCGTTGAACCGCGACGAGACGATGAGAAAGTCGCCGGGCACCCAGCGACCGGTCACCTCGACGCGCTGACCGACCAGGGGTTCGGGAAGATACTCGCCGGGGGACGCGACCTCCGCGAGGGGACGAACCTGCTCGGTGGCCCCGGGAGGCAGCGGGTCGGTGTCGATGGCGCGGGCGAGTTGCCACTGCCCGAGCCAGGCGAAGACGCCCGCGACCACCAGCGCGAAGAGAAGGACCCCGATCCAGCGGGGGCGGAGCATGACCTCCCGCAGGGTCGGCGGAAAGGAGATCTGGTCTGTCATCCGCCCGTGTACGGCGCGACGACCACCTCGACCCGCTGGAACTCCTTGAGGTCCGAGTACCCGGTGGTGGCCATCGACTTCTTCAACGCGCCGATGAGGTTGGCCGTCCCGTCGGCGACCGGCGCCGGGCCGTACAGCACGGACTCGAGGTTCGTGACCTGCTGGACCTTGACGCGGCGACCGCGGGGCAGCTTGGGATGGTGGGCCTCAGGACCCCAGTGATAGCCGCGGCCCGGCGCATCCGTCGCCCGCGACAGCGCGACGCCGAGCATGACCGCGTCGGCGCCCATCGCGAGCGCCTTGACGATGTCGCCCGATGTCCCGACGCCGCCGTCGGCGATGACGTGGACGTAGCGTCCCCCCGATTCGTCGAGGTAGTCGCGACGGGCGCCGGCGACGTCGGCCACAGCCGTGGCCATCGGCGCATGGATGCCGAGCACACCGCGCGTCGTGGAGGCAGCCCCGCCGCCGAAGCCGACGAGGACGCCCGCCGCACCGGTGCGCATGAGGTGAAGCGCGGCGGTGTAGGTCGCCGCACCTCCGACGATGACGGGAACGTCGAGGTCGTAGATGAACTTCTTCAGGTTCAGCGGTTCGTCGACGCTCGAGACGTGCTCGGCCGAGACGGTCGTGCCCCGGATGACGAAGAGGTCGACGCCCGCGGCGACGACGGTCTCGTAGAGCTGCTGCGTGCGCTGCGGCGTCAGGGCGCCCGCGACCGTCACGCCCGCGTCCCGGATCTCCTGCAGGCGGTCGCGCACGAGTTCGGGCTTGATCGGCTCGGCGTACATCTCCTGCATCCGACGAGTCGCCGTGGCCTCATCGAGGGAGGCGATCTCCGCCAGCAACGGATCGGGGTCGTCGTACCGGGTCCACAGCCCCTCGAGGTCGAGCACCCCCAGGCCACCGAGCTGACCGAGCATGATCGCGGTGCGCGGACTCACAACGGAGTCCATCGGGGCACCGAGCACCGGGATGTCGAACTGGAACGCATCGATCGACCATGCCGTCGAGACATCCTCGGGGTTGCGGGTGCGGCGCGACGGGACGACGGCGATGTCGTCGAACGAGTACGCGCGGCGGGCGCGCTTGGCGCGTCCGATCTCCATCTCCATGGTCACGCGCCCCAGCCTACCGTCGGGCTGTAATGATCCCGCGCGTGATCCCAGCCCGCACCGAACCCACACCTTTCTATCCCAGCCCACACGCGATGCGCGCCGGATCGCGTGGGTTCGCGGCGAAAGGTGCGGGTTCGGCGATCGGAAAGTCGGCAGTCGGCACTCACCACGGTTCGTCTCCGCGGGGGGCCACGTCGCGCACCGCCCGCATCGTCGTCGGGAAGCAGGTTTCGAACAGTTCACGGATGCCGCCATCCGCGTCGACGTGGTCGATCAGGCGAAGCCCGATCATGGTGTTGATCAGCATCCCCTCCGCGAGGAAAGACTGCGCCGTATCGGGGTCGAAGCCCGCCTCGTCGCGAAGGAAACGCCAGACCCGCACGAACCCCTCGCGTGCGGCGGGCCCGATGACGGGGTGCCCGCCGAGGAGAAAGGCGTGCGAAAGCGTCTGGTGCAGCCCCCTCACCTGCAGCAGCTCGAGATACGCCGCACCCATGCGTTCCTGCACCGGCGCGTCGCTGTGCGTCGAGGCCAGTTCGGCGCGGAACCCTTCGAGCAGCCGCTCGAGGGCATCGTGCAGTACGGCAAGGAAGAGCGACTCCTTCGTGCCGAAGAGCCGGACGACGTAGGGCTGACTCACACCGGCCGCGCGCGCCACCTCATCCGTCGTCGCCCCCTCGTACCCGCGAGCGCCGAAGACCGCGTGCGCCGCGAGGAGGATGTCCGCGCGACGTTCTTCGGAGCTCATGCGCCGTTGCGTGGTGTGCTGACTCACGCTTGACAGGTTATCAGTCGATTACTACATTCCAAGTAATCATCCGATTACAACCCTGGAGGCATTCGTGTCCACCGCCCTCGATTCCGCCGCCCGGCACAGTGGCATCGGCCCCGGATCGCGGCCGCGCGCGTTCGGGCTCGTCGTGGCTGCGACATCCGTCCCGATGTTCATGGCGACCCTCGACAACCTGGTGATGACCAATGCGCTCCCCGTGCTGCACCGCGACCTCGGCGCGAGCGTCGAGGAACTCCAGTGGTTCGTCAACGCCTACACACTTGCGTTCGCGGGCACGATCCTGCTGGCATCCGCGCTCGGCGACCGTTTCGGACGACGCACCGTCTTCGCGCTGGGAATCGCGGTCTTCGGAATCGGATCCGTTCTCGCAGCGCTGAGCGCCGACCCGTCCCAGCTCATCGTGGCGCGCACCGTGCAGGGCATCGGCGGCGCGGGGATCTTCCCACTCTCGCTGGCACTCCTGTCGGGCGGAGTGAGCCCCGAGCGCCGGCCGTTGGCGATCGGCATCTGGGGCGGCGTGTCGGGGCTGGGTGTGGCTGTCGGACCGCTCGTCGGCGGCGCCATCATGGAGGGCTGGAACTGGCAGGCGATCTTCTGGCTGAACGTGCCGATCGCGATCATCGCGATCCCGTTCGCCCTGTGGGCGCTGCGCAACGATCGCGGCGCGCGCGTGCGCCTCGACCTGGTCGGGACGGCGCTCATCGCCCCGAGCGTCGTGCTTCTCGTGCACGCGATCGTCCGCGGCAACGACGACGGGTGGGCATCGTTCGGCGTCATCGCCGAACTGGTCGCCGGCGCTGCCCTGCTCGCGGGATTCGTCGGATGGCAAGCGCGCACCGCCGCTCCCCTGGTCCCACTGCGGCTGTTCCGCGACCGCAGCTTCACGGTCACCAACATCGCCGGCTTCGGGTTCAGTTTCGGCACGTTCGGCGCGATCTTCCTGCTCATCCAGTACATGCAGGTCGTCCAGGGCGCGTCCCCGTGGGAGGCCGCCCTCCGCACGACGCCGTGGACCCTTGCCCCGATGGTGGTCGCACCGCTGGCGGGCATGCTCGCCCCTCGCGTCGGGACGCGCATCCTGATGGTCCTCGGTCTCGTCCTGCAGGCGACAGCGTTGCTCTGGCTCGGCGTCATCATCGATCTCGACACCCCGTACGCCGCCATGGTCGTGCCGTTCGTGATCGCGGGGGTGGGGATGGGTCTCGTGTTCGCGCCGTCGGCGACAGCGTTGCTGGCAACCCTCCACCTCGTCGATCACGCGAAGGCGTCGGGCGTCAACTCGACAGTTCGCGAGATCGGACTCGCGCTCGGTACGGCGGTGCTGACCGCCGTCTTCCTCGGTGCCGGCGGCGAACTGGTACCCGACCTGTACGTCACCGCTGCGCGCCCGGCCGTGGTCGTCGGCGGTCTCGTGCTCGTGCTCAGTGCGATCGCTGCACTCTGGCTCCCGGCGGGCCGTGCGGATGCCGCATCCGTCATCGCCTCGAACCCCGCGACCCGCGCCGCACAGGACGGGTCCCGGCGCGCCGTCAGAGCGTAGGCCGGCTCACCGCGCGGCGAGTTCGGCGGCCGTCGGCACGAGGACGCGATCGGGACGGGTGTAGATGGCAAGACTCGTGCCGCGGCTGAAACCGACGAGGGTCATGCCGGATGCCGCGGCCAGGTCCACTGCGAGCGACGACGGCGCGCTGACCGCGGCGAGCACCGGAATACCCGCAAGCCGGGCCTTCTGGACGAGCTCGAACGAGGCCCGCCCCGACACCTGCAGCACCGTTCCCGTCAGCGGCAGGCGATCTTCTCGCACCGCCCAGCCGACGATCTTGTCGACGGCGTTGTGGCGTCCGACATCCTCGCGCAGGCAGAGCAGCTCACCGTCGCTGGTGAACAGCCCGGCCGCGTGGACGCCACCGGTGCGGTCGAACAGCGCCTGCTTCTCGCGCAGCACGTCGGGCAGGCGGGCAAGGACGGCCGCGTCGACACGGATGCCGTCGTCAGCCACCTCGAAACGGGACTGCTTGCCGACAGCCTCGATGGAGGTGGTGCCGCAGATACCGCACGCGGAGGTCGTCGTGGAGTGGCGAGCGTGGGCATCCGTGGGCGGGACGGCACCGGGACCGAGCACGGCGTCGATCACGTTGTAGGTGTTCTCTTCGCGGCGGCCGAACTCGTCGAATCCGGCACAGTACCGCAGCGAGGCGAGTTCGTCGCGCGCGGCGATCACGCCCTCGGAGACGAGAAAACCGGCGACGAGGTCGAAGTCGTCGCCCGGGGTGCGCATGGTCACCGACCAGGACGTTCCATCGATGCGGATCTCGAGCGGCTCCTCGCGGGCGACCACGTCCTCGCGCGTCGAAGTCGTCGCGGCATCCGCCCCGTCGCCCATGCGCACGCGCGTGACCCGGTGGCGTGCCATCCCCGTTGCCATACGAAACCCCTTCGTCCTCTCCCATTGTGCCTGCCGCCGGGGGAACGCGGGGAGACCGACCACCGAGCGATCGACCTCTCCTGAGGTGGGGACCGGATGCCGGGATCGGCGTTAGTCTCGTCAGGAGAGGTCGGCGTGGACCGGCGTGCGCGTCGACCGGCGTCGGCATCGACCGCGCGGCCACTCCCGCCGGAGAGTCCACCCGGAGAATTCACCATGGCAAAGCCCGCCCCCACTGCAGACATCGACGAGTCGAAGGTGCGCGTCTCGCCGCCGGCGACCGAGGCGGTCGGGGTGCCCGCCGTGATGCACGCGCTCGGGATGTCGCTGGAGCAGATGGGCGTCGTGCGCAGCGCCCGCACGCTGCTGCGCGTGAACCAGAAGGACGGGTTCGACTGCCCGGGATGCGCGTGGCCCGAAGAAGACAAGCGACACATCGCCGAGTTCTGCGAGAACGGCGCGAAGGCCGTGGCCGAAGAAGCAACCGTGCGCCGGGTGACGCGGGAGTTCTTCGCGCAGCATTCGGTCGCCGACCTGCTCGAGCACGACGACTACTGGCTCGGCCAGCAGGGACGTCTCGTGGAACCGATGATCCTCGACGAGGGCGCGACGCACTACCGCCCGGCGAGCTGGGACGAGGCGCTCGACCTCATCGCCGACGAGCTGCGCGCCCTGGAGAGCCCCCACGAGGCGATCTTCTACACGTCGGGTCGCACCTCCAACGAGGCCGCATTCCTCTACCAGCTCCTGGTGCGGGGGATCGGCACGAACAACCTGCCCGACTGCTCGAACATGTGCCACGAGTCCAGCGGCGTCGCGCTCTCGCAGACGCTCGGGATCGGCAAAGGCACCGTCTCCATCGAGGACATCCACAACGCGAGCCTCATCATCGTCGCGGGACAGAACCCGGCGACCAACCACCCCCGGATGCTCAGTGCACTCGAGAAGGCCAAACTCAAGGGCGCCACGATCGTCGCGGTCAACCCGCTCCCCGAGGCGGGTCTCATGCGGTTCAAGAACCCGCAGACCCCCCGCGGCGTCATCGGTGACGGCACCCCGATCGCCGACCAGTTCGTCCAGATCCGCATGGGCGGCGATCAGGCGCTGTTCCAGGCCCTTGGCAAGCACCTGCTCGAGGAGCACGACCGGCGCATCGAGGCCGGCGAGCCCGGCATCCTCGACACCGACTTCCTGACGCAGCACACGAGCGACTTCGCCGCCTACGCCGATGGCCTGCAGGCGGCATCCTGGACCGAGTTCGAAACCGCGACGGGGCTCAGCGAGGCACGGATGCGGGAGATCGGCGACCTGGTGATCGCATCGCCCGCGACGATCGTGTGCTGGGCGATGGGTCTGACGCAGCACAAGCATTCGGTCGCGACGCTGCGCGACGTGGTGAACCTGCTCCTCCTGCAGGGCAATGTCGGGCGCCCCGGCGCCGGAGTGTGCCCCGTACGCGGCCACTCCAACGTGCAGGGTGATCGCACAATGGGGATCTACGAGAAGATGCCCGAGCCGTTCCTCGCGGCGCTCGACGCCGAGTTCGGCTTCACCGCGCCCCGCACGCACGGCTACGACACCGTCGAGGCGATCCGCGCCATGCGCGACGGAAAGGCCCGCTTCTTCATGGGAATGGGCGGGAACTTCGTGTCGGCGACCCCCGACACCGCCGTCACCGAGGCTGCCATGCGCAACCTTCGCCTCACTGTCGAGGTCTCGACCAAGCTCAACCGGTCGCACCTGGTGACCGGCGCGCGCGCCGTCATCCTCCCGACGCTCGGCCGGACCGACCGCGACCACCGCGGCGGCATCGACCAGCGGGTCACCGTCGAGGACTCGATGGGTGCCGTGCACGCCTCCCGGGGGCGCCTGAAGCCCCCCGCCGACGACATGCTGTCGGAAGTGGCGATCGTCGCGCGGATCGCCGAGCGCCTGTTCACCGGGCCCAACGCCCTGCCCAACGCGCCGCAGGCGGACTGGAAGGCCATCGAAGCCGACTATGCCCGCGTGCGCGCGCACATCGAAGCGGTCATCCCGGGTTTCGAGGACTATGAGGCGCGCATCGCGAAGGGGCGCACGTTCTTCCTCCCCAACGGCCCCCGCGATGCGCGCCGCTTCACGACCGTGACCGGAACCGCGATCTTCACGGCGAACACCCTCGAGTACCCGCGCATCCCCGAGGGGCATCTGCTCCTGCAGACGCTGCGCAGCCACGACCAGTACAACACCACGATCTACGGGAAGGATGACCGGTACCGCGGTATCCGCGACGGCCGCCGCGTCGTGCTCGTCAACCGTGCGGACGCCGATGCCGCAGGCGTCACCGACGGCGAGATCGTCGACCTCGTGTCGGTCTGGACCGACGGCACCGAGCGCCGCGCCGAGGAGTTCCGCGTCGTGCACTACGACACCCCGGTCGGCAACGCCGCCGCGTACTACCCCGAGACCAACGTCCTCGTGCCGTTGGATTCGACCGCCGACGGGTCGGGAACCCCGACCTCGAAGTCCGTGATCGTCCGCATCGAACGCCGCACAGCGGGCACGCCCGCACTGCGGAACGGGCAGCCAGGATCGTGACAGCCGCTCCGGATGCTGTCACCGACGCGACCGCTGCCGTCGCCCCCCGCTCCGCGCCGATCACAGAGGACGTGAGGGTACGCGCGGCGGTGGTGACGGCATCCGACCGCGCGGCATCGGGCGAGCGCCCCGACACGACCGGCCCCGCCCTCGTTCACCGCCTTGTCGAAGCCGGCTACGTGTGCGACCCCGCGATCGTGGTGGCCGACGGCGAGGAGTCGGTCGGCACCGGCATCCGACGTGCACTCGAGGCGGGAGCCCGCGTGGTCGTGACGACCGGCGGAACCGGCGTCGGGCCGCGCGATCGCACCCCCGAAGCCACGAGGACCGTGATCGACCGGGAGATCCCGGGGATGGCCGAGCTGCTGCGCCGGGAAGGAGCGGCATCCACGCCGATGGCGGCGCTCTCTCGCGGGATCGTCGGCGTCATCGACGGACCCGGTGCCGTGGTCGTGAACCTACCCGGGTCCTCGCGCGGTGCCACCGAAGGCCTCGACACCCTGCTGCCGCTGCTGCCGCACGTGCTCGACCAGCTGACCGGTGGTGATCACTGATGGCCGCCGACGTCGGGGCTGCCGCGGGCACCGTGCGAATCGCTCGGATCAGCGACGAGCCCCTGGACCTGGCGGCGCACATCGCCGCCGTGTCGGGCCCGACGATGGGCGGCATCGCAACCTTCGTGGGAACCGTCCGCGATCATGACCCCGGAGCGCGCGGCGATGTGACGCTGCTGGAGTACTCGGCCCATCCCGACGCCGAGCGGATCCTCGCCGAGCTCGCCGCGGCGTGCGCAGCACAGACGGATGCCGAGTGCACGGTCGCCGTCACGCACCGGGTCGGCAGACTCGAGGTCGGCGCGCTCGCCGTTGTCGTCGCGGTCGCCAGCGCGCACCGCGCGCCCGCGTTCGAGGTGTGCCGGGCGCTCATCGAGCGCATCAAGACCGATCTCCCGATCTGGAAGCGCCAGCACGAGCACGACGGCACCGCGAGCTGGGTGGGACTGGACGTATGAGCGCCGTACCGCTGCCGATGCCCGCGACCCTCGCACGCCCGGAGCCGACGGACGAGGCAGGCAGCGGGCGCGCAACGCGGGGCCCGCGGGCTGGCGCCGGCTCGCGCGGACAGCTGGTCGACAGGTTCGGGCGCGTCCACCGGGATCTGCGTATCTCGCTGACCGACCGGTGCTCCCTGCGGTGCACCTACTGCATGCCTGAGCAGGGTGTGGAGTGGCTCGCCAAGAGCAGCATCCTGACCACCGATGAGATCGTGCGGGTCGCCGAGGTCCTCGCGAGCCTCGGGATCGTCGAGGTGCGCCTGACCGGAGGGGAACCCCTCCTGCGACGGGACATCGTGGACGTGGTCAGACGGATATCGGCGATCGAGGGCGTCTCGGGTCCGCTCGAGGTGTCGATGACGACGAACGGACTGAAGCTCCCCGAGCTGGCGGACCCGCTGCGCGACGCGGGACTGACGCGGGTCAACATCTCGATCGACACCCTGCGGCCAGACCGCTTCGCCGAGCTCACCCGCCGGGATCGGCTCGATGACGTTCTTGACGGCATCCGTGCGGCCCGCCGCGCCGGGTTCTCGCCCCTCAAGCTCAACGCCGTGCCGATGCGCGGGGTCAACGACGACGAACTCGTCGATCTCGTGCAGTTCGCGATCGACAACGGTGCGCAGATGCGTTTCATCGAGCAGATGCCGCTGGATGCCGGACACACCTGGTCACGGACCGAGATGGTGGGCGCCGACGAGATCCTCGACCGCCTCACGCGACGGTTCACCCTCACCCCGATCGGCGAGCGGGGCTCCTCACCGGCGCAGGACTACCTCGTCGATGGGGGGCCGACGACCGTCGGCCTGATCGCGTCGGTGTCGGCGCCGTTCTGCGGCGCGTGCGATCGAGTGCGACTGACCGCCGACGGCCAGCTCCGCAACTGCCTGTTCGCCCGGGAGGAGTCCGACCTGCTTCCGCTGCTGCGCGGGAGCCACGGCCGAGGACCGGCGGATGACGACGCCCTCGCCGACCTGCTGCGACGCTCGATCGCGGGCAAGCGCGCCGGTCACGGCATCGACGACCCCGGCTTTCTGCAGCCCCAGCGCCCCATGAGCGCCATCGGCGGCTGAGCCCCGCATCCTGAGCGGCGGCCCCTGCGCCGTACCCTCTGCCAGTCCCGCGAACCCACACCTTCCTGACCGAACCCACACCTTCCACGCACAGAAACGTGTGGGCTCGGCGCGAGACCAGTGGGTTCGGCGGCCGAGTTGGGCAGAGCGCGCCGACAAGCTCGGGTGGGCCAGGATGTCGAGCGCGGGTCAGCCGCCGGCGAAAGGCGGCAGGATGTCGACGACATCGGATGCCGACAGCGGCATATCGGCATCCGATCGCTCGCCGTTGACGAGCACGGCGCACCGCGGGAGGACGAGCCCGAGGCGTTCGTGATCTGCCACGACGGCAGCACGCAGCGCGTCGAGAGTCGCCTCGGCGCGGATCTCCTCGTCGGCACCCGCGGCCTCAGCAGCACCCGCGAAGTAACGAACTGTCGCCATCAGAGGCCACCTCCGCCACCGCCGGGCCCGCGATCGGCCGGCTGCCCGCTCTCCTCGCGCCCCTCGGCCCACGCCGCGGCGAGGGAGACGATCTCGGCGATCGCGGCTGCCGTGTCGTCGCCGGAACCCCCGGCCCTGCCCGCGACCAGGCCGGCGATGAAGGCGCTCAGCGGCGCCGCGGGACGCGCGACATCATGCGCGACATCTCGCGCGAGATCCAGCACGAGCCCGATCGGCACCTGGTCGGCATCCAACCCGAAGCGGTCCCGAAGCACCGACGACCACTCGTCGAGGGCTTCGGGGGGAAGGGTGCGATCGCTCATGTGCGCTCCTGACGTTCGGGATCGGGCACGGGACAGATCCTGCCATGTGTCGATGTCGGCGGACACCCCGGCGGTGTCCGGAACCTCCGTGAGGCCGAGGGCTCCCACGACCTCACTCATCCGCGCGCCGTGGAGCGAGCCGGCGCCCGGTGCCCCCGCCTGGCGCCGAGCGACCGCGTCGCCGAGCGCGCGCGTTGAGACCAGGGCGCACAGCCACTGCGTGCGGCCGCCGGAGTCCACGAGCACAGCGCCCCCTGCGCCGACATCCGATGACCCCGAAGGAGCCGACCCCGAGCGCCGCGAGGGCCCGGAGTCTACGGATGTGGAGTCTACGGATGCGTCGAGCGCCGCGCCCGCAGCCACGAGCGTGGTCACGGCAGCATCGCCCGCGACGAGGTCGCCCGAGAGGAGCAGGACGCGGTCGGCATCCACGAAGGGAAGCGCCGCCGAGAGCGCCGCCACCGGTCCCCCGCCCGGCGGGTCCTCGCGCACCACGACTGTCCGGTCGCCGTCCACCCGCACGTCGTCGGGAGCTTCTCCGACGATGACGACGGCGCCGTCGCATGCCGCGAGCGCGGCATCCGTCGTGCGTGCCAGAAGCGAGCGCCCGGCCACCGTCAGGGCGGTCTTGGTCACCCCGCCCATCCGGGTTGCGCGCCCGCCCGAGAGGATGATCGCCGCCAGGCGAGCCCGCCGAGCAGGCGTGGGAGTGCCGGAGATCACGCCTGGCGCGTCCACGATCCGGATCTGCCGCCCTCTTTGGCCGTGATGAACGCTTCGGCGATCGTGACGGTGCGGTCGATGCCCTTGACCATGTCGACGATCGAGAGCGCCGCGACCGTGACGGCCGTGAGCGCCTCCATCTCGACGCCCGTGCGGTCGGCGGTGCGAACGGTCGCAGCGATCTGCACTCCCGACTCCTGGATCTGCAGATCCACCACGACCCCGTGCACGCCGATCACGTGTGCCAGCGGCAGGAGCTCGGGGGTGCGCTTGGCAGCCTGGATGCCGGCGATGCGCGCGACCGCAAGCACATCGCCCTTGGGAACGGCGCCGTCGCGCAACGCTGCCACGGTTTCGGCGGCCATCGCCACGAAGGCTCGCGCGGATGCCGCGCGCACCGTCGGCTGCTTCCCCGTGACGTCCACCATGCGGGCGTTGCCGGATTCGTCGAGGTGCGTGAAGCTCATTGCACCAGCATGACATCGACCGCGTCGCCCTCGGCGACCTGTTCGACGGATGCCGGGATGACCGCCCATGCCTCAGCGAGCGCGAGCGCGCCGGCGCGGTGAGAGCCGGACCCGCCGGCGGTCGCGGGACGAACGGTCCACGCTGACGAGTCGGAACGGTCGAGCGCGACGGGCATGAACTGCTCGCGGCCAGGCGGCGTGCGCCACCCCGCGGCGGTACGCAGGCGCATGACGGGACGCAGCACCTCCCGGCGTCCCTGCATCTGCAGCAGCGCCGGCCGCACGAACGCCTCGAACGACACGGCGACGCTCACCGGGTTTCCGGGGAGGCAGAACACCGGGATGCCGCCGCCGACCGTGCCGTACCCCTGCGGCTTGCCCGGCTGCATCGCGACGGTGAGAAACTGCACTCCGGTCGGCTCGAGCACGTCCCGCACCACTTCATACGCGCCCACGCTCGCCCCGCCCGTGAGCACGATCGCGTCCGGACCGTCAGCTTCGACATCGGCGAGCAGGCGCCGCAGCGCCGCCGGGTCGTCACCCACGCGGAGCAGACCCGCGATCTCGGCATCCGCTCCCCGCACGAGGCCGTCCAGGAGAAGTCCGTTGGATTCGGGGATCTGCCCCGGCCCGACCGGCTCGCCGGGCGCGACGAGCTCGTCGCCGCTGGCGATCACGACCACGCGCGGCGCGGGGCGGACAAGAACGGATGCCGCACCCGCCGCGGCGGCCGCGGAACGCTGCAGCGGGCCGAGGCGCTGCCCGGCGGCCACGACGACATCCCCGACAGATACGTCGTCGCCTCGGCGCCGGATGTGGGCACCCGCCGCGGGGGCCGCATCCATACGCACGACGGCACCCGGCGCGACCTCGCGGAACGGTTCGTGGGTCTGCTCGTGGGGCACGATCGCATCGGCGCCGACCGGAAGCGGCGCGCCGGTCATGATCCTCGCCGCTTCGCCAAGCCCGATCTCCACGCTCGGGACCGCGCCCGCCGGAATATCGGCGACGACGGTTCGCGGCGCGGCCCCATCGGCGGAGCGGACCGCGTACCCGTCCATCGCGGAGTTCTCGAACGCGGGTATTTCAAGGGTCGCGACGACGTCCTCGGCGCTCGTGCGCCCCAGAGCCTCTTCGATCGGGAGCCGTCTGGGCGTCAGTGGCGGCGTCGCGGCGAGGATGGCGTCGCGGTGCTCGGCGACGGTGCGCGTGAAGCTCATGCGTGCGAGGGTACGGCAGCTGCCGCGGCGGCACGGACCTCGAGTTCGCGCATCGTTCCCGCGAGAGCGTCGATGACCGCTACCCGCCCCAGGAGGGGCCGACCCACGCCGACGATCAGCTTGATCGCCTCGGAGGCCATGAGGGACCCGGTCTGCATGCAGACGGATGCGAGCACACCGACCTGTGCGCACGTGAAGACCTGCCCGGTCGACCCGGTCGGGAACAGGTCGCTCAGTCGCACCGGCTGGGCACCGGCAGGCGGTGCCGACCAGAAGACGGTGACCTGCGACCAGAACTCCAGCACACTCCCCCAGACCACCGGGATTGCGAGCTCGGCAGCGGCGGCGTCGACGACGTCGCGGGTCTCGAAGGTGTCGGAGCCGTCGAGCACGAGGTCGTAGGCGCCGAGGATCTCCCGCGCGTTGGCGGCGGTGAGGCGCACCGGATGCTCGAGGATGCGCACCTCGGGAGCAAGGCCCCGTGCGCGCGCCGCAGCGCTTTCCGTTTTCGGCTCACCGAGAGTGTCCACGGAGTGGATGATCTGCCGGTGCAGGTTGGTGAGGTCCACGACGTCGTCGTCGATGATGCCGATCGTGCCGACGCCGGCGGCAGCCAGCCCGAGAATGACCGAGGACCCCAGCCCTCCGGCGCCGACGACCGCAACGCGAGCGGCCGCGAGCCGCCGCTGTCCGATATCGCCGATCGCGAAGAGCGCCCGGTGCCGCGCCGTGCGCTCGAGTTCAGCATCCGTCAGCGCATCGACGGGCTCGACGAGAGGGGGAAGTGCCATGCCCCTACGCTAGCCCCGGACGCGCGGGCATGGCCTGGCGCGCGGCGTCAGGCCGCCGAGTACCGGCCCGACGCGATGGCCCGGGCGCGTGCCTTGGCCGCCTCCTCCTCCCGGTTCTTCGGCGGGGTGACGGCGACGAGGTCATCCAGAAGGTGCTGCGTCGCGTGCGCGATCTCGTCGACGGCACGATCGAAGGCTTCCTGGTTGGCCTTCGAGGGCTTTGTGGTCCCGGCGATCTTCCGGACGTACTGCAGCGCCGCCGCACGCACTTCGTCATCGGTCGCGGCGGGCTCGAAGTTGTGAAGAGTGTGGATGTTCCGGCACATGGCCCCGACGATACGCGGCCCCGCCGCATCCGTCTCCCCCTCACCCACTTCTTCCTCCCCTGTCCCCCTCCCGCCCGCACGAACCTCGCAGAATCACGCGAGGTTCGCACAATCCACGCGGCATCCTGCGAAGCTCGCGCAGTTCTGTGGGGTTGGTGCGGGTCAGGAGGCGAGGTGCAGACGTGCCGCGATGGCGCTACGGATGCGGCGCTCGACCGACGGCCAGTCGTGCACGATCTGCACATAGCTCACGCGCAGCACGGTGTACCCGCGGAGCGTGAGCTCCGCCGCCAACTCACGTGCAACCCGCGTGGTCCACCGGATGCGCCGAAGCGACTCGGGCGCGAGACCCTCGACGCGCACCGCCGACTCCCACAGCACGAGCGCCGCATCGTGGGGCACGCACACTGCGATATGCGCGAGTGCGTCCTCGACCGTCGTCGTGAGACTGCGGCCCTGCGGCGCGAGAGGCATCGTCCAGTGCAGACGGCCGAGCCATCCCTCGGGCAGGCGCGCGGACCCGGAGCCGGGAACCAGGTGCAGGTGAGGATGCGGGTCCAGGCCGGGCGGTACCCACCACCCTCGCCGGCGCGCGACGGACACACACGAGATCCGTCCGCCCGCGGTCGCGGCGGTGACCAGATCGGGCGCAGCATCGGGAAGTGTCACCCACGCTCGACGGATGACGCGCGCCGGCCCGTCACGGACGAACCGACGCATCGTCGCCACGGCATACCCCGCACGCAGGATGTCCGCGCGGTGCGCGATGCCCTCCCTGAGCCGCAGCCACTCATCCAGATCTGCCCTCATCCCCGCAGCCTCGCGTGCACCCCGCGCCGGGGACTGCTCTCGGCATCCGTCTGCGCACGAGCGACGGGCCCGCAGCCCTGGGGAGGATCGGAGGGCACGGCTGCCACCGTCGCAGAATCGCACCGACTCCGCAGGATTCCGGGCGAGGGATGCGACCTTCGCGCGATTCTGCGAACTTCGCGGATGCCCGGGGGCTAGGACGGCTGGGGGCTAGGGCTGGGGGGGTCAGCGCTTGTAGTTGGGGGCCTCGACGACGATCTGCACGTCGTGCGGGTGCGACTCCTTGAGACCGGCCGAGGTGATGCGCACGAACTTGCCCTTGGCCTTGAGCTCCTCGACCGTGCGGGCACCGACGTAGAACATCGACTGCCGCAGGCCTCCGACGAGCTGATACGCGACAGCTGCGAGAGGTCCGCGGTAGGCGACCTGACCCTCGATCCCCTCGGGGATGAGCTTGTCGTCGGTGGGGACGTCGGCCTGGAAGTACCGGTCCTTCGAATACGAGGTCTTCTTACCGCGGGTCTGCAGCGCACCGAGCGAACCCATGCCCCGGTACTGCTTGAACTGCTTGCCGCCCTGGAAGACGATCTCGCCCGGCGCCTCGTCGGTACCGGCGAACAGCGACCCGATCATGACGGAGTCCGCGCCGGCGACGAGCGCCTTGGCGATGTCGCCCGAGTACTGCAGGCCACCGTCGGCGATGACCGGTACTCCCGCCTCGCGCGCGGCCAGGTACGCCTCGTAGATCGCGGTGATCTGGGGAACGCCGACGCCCGCGACGATACGCGTCGTGCAGATCGACCCCGGACCGACGCCGACCTTGACGGCATCCACCCCCGCATCGATCAGCGCCTGCGCACCCTCACGGGTCGCGACGTTCCCGCCGATGATGTCGATCGCCGCGAACGACGGGTCGGCCTTGAGCCGGCGGACGATGTCGATGACGCCGGCCGACTGACCGTTGGCGGTGTCGACGACCAGAACGTCCACCCCGGCATCGCGCAACGCCTCGGCCCGCTCCCACGCGTCGCCGAAGAACCCGATCGCAGCCCCCACCCGGAGGCGCCCGTGCTCGTCCTTGGTCGCGAGCGGGTACTTCTCGCTCTTGTCGAAGTCCTTGATCGTGATGAGCCCCGCGAGCTTGCCGTGCTCGTCGATGAGGGGCAGTTTCTCGACGCGGTGCTTGGCGAACGTCGCGATCACGTCGTTCGCGCCGATGCCGACGGGCGCGGTGATCAGACCTTCGCTGGTCATGACATCCTTCACGAGCGTCGTCTTGCGCTCGAAACCGGAGACGAAGCGCATGTCCCGGTTCGTGACGATCCCGGCCAGAGTCCCCTCGGCATCCACGACCGGGAGCCCGGAAATCCGGTAGGTCGCGCACATCGCGTCGACCTCTTCGATCGTCGCATCCGGCGTCGTGGTGACCGGGTCCGAGATCATTCCGGACTCGCTCCGCTTGACGCGATCGACCTGGGCAGCCTGCTCCTCGATCGACAGGTTCCGGTGCAGGATGCCGAGGCCCCCCTCCCGCGCGACGGCGATCGCCATGCGCGCTTCGGTCACCGTGTCCATCGCGCTCGAGATGAGCGGGATCGCCACCGTGATCCGGCGCGTGACCCGTGAAGAGGTGTCAGCCTCGCTCGGGATGACGTCGGTGTGTCCGGGCAGGAGCAGGACGTCGTCATAGGTGAGTCCGACGAATCCGAACGGGTCGTGAGTGTCCATGCTTCTCCTGGGGACGGCGGCCTTTAGAGAATTCTACGTTCGCGCACCCGCGCGCATTCCCCGTCGAGCTCGGCGTCCGGCTCGGCAACGGATTGGGATCGTTCTCACTCGAATATGCCCCGGAAACACCGTGGACACATTACGCTCGTACGGTCGTCTATCACGGTCGAAGCGACTTCCTCGGCCGTTGCCGTCCGGGAGGTCTGAGTGACACATCCGAATGCCCGAGCCAGGACGATGCGCCATCGCCTCGGTTCGCTTCTCGCGCTGGTACTGACCTTCGTCGGCCTCCTCGCCCTGCCCACCGCGGCGATCGCCGCCGACGACGATCCCTACCGCATCAGCGGCAACGTTCAGCTGGAGGGTGAACCGCTCGAGGGCGTCGAGCTGACGGTGGACGGCCCCGGCGGGGAGCAGTCGGTCGAGACGGATGCCGAGGGTCAGTGGTCGGTGGGCGTTCCCGAACGCAACGCGGACTACACCGTGACGCTCAACGAAGACACGCTTCCCGAGGGGATCGCCGTGATCGACGAGACCGGCGAGGACCCGACCCCCAACGTGCGGGAGGTCACGGTCGGGCCCGGTGGACGCGTGACGACGAACTTCTTCATCGGGGAGGGGGAACGCCATACGACGGCCTTCTTCGACCAGTTCATGGAGCGGCTGGTCAACGGCGTCAACTTCGGGCTCATGCTCGCGCTGGCCGCGATCGGTCTGTCCCTGGTCTACGGCACGACCGGCATCTCGAACTTCGCGCACGGTGAGATGGTGACGTTCGGAGCGCTGATGGCGCTGCTGTTCGCCGTGGGGTTGAGTCTGCCGCTCCTGGTCGCGGTCCCCCTGGCGGTGATCGTGTCGGGGGGATTCGGCTACGCGATGGATGCAGGGCTCTGGCGACCCCTCCGTCGAAAAGGCCTGGGCATCGTGCAGTTGATGATCGTCTCGATCGGACTCTCGCTCGCCCTGCGCTACGTCTTCCAGATGTTCATCGGCGGCGGCACGCTGCAGCTGCCGAACCCCCTGTCGGGCGTGATCCCGCTCCCCGGCTCGATCGTGCTGACGTGGATGGACCTGGTGAGCATGCTCATCTCGGTCGTGGTGATCATCATCTTCGCGCTGTGGCTGACGCGCAGCCGCATCGGCCGCGCCACCCGGGCAGTCTCCGACAATCCCTCGCTCGCTGCAGCATCCGGCATCGACGTCGATGCGATCGTTCGGATCGTGTGGGTCCTCGCTGCGGCACTTGCCGGTCTGGCCGGTGTCCTCTGGGCGTACTTCCGCCCGGGCATCAAGTGGGACATGGGCTCGAGCATCCTGCTGCTGCTGTTCGCCGCCGTGGTGCTCGGCGGCCTCGGGACGGCGCTGGGCGCTCTGGTCGGCTCGCTCATCGTCGGCATCCTCGTCGAGACGACGAGCCTGTTCGGGGTTCCCGACGATCTCAAGTACGTGGGCGCGCTGGTCGTCCTGATCCTGATCCTCCTCTTCCGACCGCAGGGCATCCTGGGTCGAACAGAGCGAGTGGGCTGAAGGGGGTACGACGATGGACTTCGGTCAGATTCTGAGCAACACGCTGAGCCAGATCCTCAGCCCCACGACCTTCGGCTTCGCGCTGGCGGCGATCGGCCTGTCGATCCACTTCGGATTCGCGGGCCTGCTCAATATGGGTGTCGCCGGCTTCATGGCCGTCGGCGCCTACGGTTTCGCGATCTCGATCCTCACGTTCGGTCTGCCGTGGTGGCTGGCAGCGTTGGTCGGATTCGTGCTCGCGGCAGTCTTCGCGCTGATCCTCGGCATCCCGACGCTGCGGCTTCGCGGGGACTACCTCGCAATCGTGACGATCGCCGCCGCTGAGGTGGTTCGGCTGCTCTTCCTCTCGACGGCCTACAAGGATGTCACCGGGTCGGCCGACGGTCTGTTCGGCTTCCAGGCCGAGTTCCGGGCATCCAATCCGCTTCCGGAGGGGACATACGGCTTCGGTCCGTGGACCTACACGAGCGATCAGTGGTGGGTCATCATCATCGGGTTGGTGCTGACCGCCATCGCGGTTCTGTTCACCTGGTCGCTCATGCGCAGCCCCTGGGGCCGGGTCATCAAGGGCATCCGTGAGGACGAGGATGCGGTGCGCTCGCTCGGCAAGAACGTCTTCTCGTTCAAGTTGCAGGCGCTCGTGATCGGCGGGATCATCATCGCCGCCGGCGGGATCGTCACCGCGATGGGCACGAACGTGAATCCGAACATCTACGTCACGTCGCAGACGTTCTTCATCTGGACAGCGCTGCTGCTCGGCGGCGCCGCGACGATCTTCGGTCCCGTGCTCGGCGCGGTGCTGTTCTGGGTCGTGCGCGCGCTGCTGTCGAACCTGCTGCCGGCCATGGTGGATGCGGGGCTGTTGCCCTTCCTCTCCCGGGAGCAGGCGCAGCAGCTGGTGTTCGTGCTGATCGGGGTCGCGCTCATGCTGCTGATCATCTTCCGCCCGCAGGGGATCCTCGGGAACAAGAAGGAGTTGAGCTTTGTCCGATGAGCCACTGGCGCCCGTAGCGCGCCCCAAGACGACCGGGCTCCACAAAGGCGAGGACCCCGATGGGCAGATCCGGCCGGGAGTCGCGAAGGTCGACCCGATCATCGTCGCCGATGGTGTCAAGCGCACCTTCGGCGGACTCACCGCCGTGGATGTCGAGCACCTCGAGATTCCGCGGAACGCGATCACGGCGCTCATCGGCCCCAACGGCGCCGGAAAGACGACCTTCTTCAACCTGCTGACCGGCTTCGACAAGCCCGACGAGGGGTCGTGGACTTTCGACGGGACAGCGCTTGCCGGGGTTCCGGCGTTCAAGGTGTCGCGGATGGGAGCGGTGCGCACGTTCCAGCTCACGAAGGCGCTGGGTCTGCTCACGGTGCTCGAGAACATGAAGCTGGGCGCCACCCACCAGCGCGGCGAGAGATTTTTCGCCTCCCTGTTCCCGTTCCTGTGGCGCACACAGGATGCCGAGATCGAAGAGCGCGCGCGGGTCCTGCTGAAGAAGTTCAAGCTCGACGCGAAGGAGTCCGACTTCGCCGCGAGCCTGTCCGGCGGCCAGCGCAAGCTTCTCGAGATGGCCCGCGCCCTGATGAGTTCTCCGCAGTTCGTCATGCTCGATGAGCCGATGGCCGGCGTGAACCCGGCGCTGACCGAATCGCTGCTGGACCACATCCTCGATCTCAAGGAAGAGGGGATGACGGTGCTGTTCGTCGAACACGACATGCACATGGTCCGTCACATCGCCGACTGGGTCGTCGTGATGGCCGAGGGCAGGATCGTCGCGGAAGGGCCACCCGACTCCGTCATGCAGAACCCCGCCGTCATCGACGCCTATCTCGGATCGCACCAGGACGTCGATCTGGGCGTCGTCACCGGTCGGGTGCCGGGTGAGCTCAACACCGCGGCCATCGAGCTGCAGCACGAGGTCGCGGAGTTCGACGCCGCGATCGAGAAGTCACACCATCACGAGTCCGACGGCGCACGGCGGCCGGCTCAGGGCACGGAGACGGAGAACTCATGACCGACGCGATCTCCACCGACGAGCGTCCTGCCGCGCGCGAGGGCACACCGGTCGTCCTCGTCGACGACGTCCACGCGGGCTACCTTCCCGGGGTGAACATCCTCAACGGCACGACGCTCACTGCCTGGGACGGCGAGCTGATCGGCATCATCGGACCGAACGGCGCCGGCAAGTCGACGCTGCTGAAGGCCATCTTCGGACAGGTCAAGGTGCGGCAGGGCGACATCTCGCTCAACGGCGAGAAGATCACGGGCCTGCGGGCGAACAAGCTCGTCGCGAAGGGCGTCGGGTTCGTGCCGCAGACCAACAACGTGTTCCCGAGCCTCACGATCGCCGAGAACCTCCAGATGGGCCTGTTCCAGCGCCCGAAGCTCTACGCCGAGCGGCTGGAGTTCGTCACGGGGATCTTCGCGGAACTCGGCAAGCGCCTCAACCAGCGTGCCGGGTCGCTGTCGGGCGGTGAGCGCCAGATGGTCGCGATGAGCCGCGCACTGATGATGGACCCGGCTGTCATTCTGCTCGACGAGCCCTCCGCGGGACTGTCGCCGGCACGTCAGGACGACGCCTTCCTGCGGGTGAGCGAGATCAACAAGGCCGGGGTCACGACGATCATGGTCGAGCAGAACGCCCGCCGGTGCCTGCAGATCTGCGACCGCGGGTATGTGCTCGATCAGGGCAAGGATGCCTACACCGGCACGGGTCGCGACCTCCTGAACGACCCGAAGGTCATCGGTCTGTACCTCGGCACCCTGGGCGCGTAAGGCCCGCCACGCGAGGCATCCAACTCTCCGGACCCGCGCGAACCCACACATTCACTCACGAGCCCACACCTTTGGTCCTGCGGATGCTGTGGGTTCGGCACTGATGCTGTGGGTTCGGCGTGCCGCACCGGATGCCGCACGACGGATGCCGCGTCGGATGGCGGAGACACAGAGGCGGGGCCCCGACCCGAAGGTCGAGGCCCCGCTGGTGTCGAGACGACTCAGCCCGCGTAGGGGACGTAGTTGTTCTCGGCGGTGTACTCGTAGATGCCGATCGTGGCCTCGGTCGGGTCGCCGACCTCGTCGAAGGTGATCGGGCCGGAGGGACCGTCGTAGTTGGCGACACCTCCGCTGTTGATGATCTCGGCGCATTCCGCGAACGTCGTGCAGACCTCGCCGTCACCGGAGCCGCCCGAGACTTCCTGCAGCTTCTCCGCGATCGCGAGCGAGTCGGTCGAACCGGCAGCCAGCGCGGCGAGCGCGAGCAGGATGACCGCGTCGTAGGACTCGGCGGCGTAGACGAACTCTGCGAGCTCCTCGTTGCCCTCGCCGACCCAGAACTCCTGCAGCGCGCTGGTGAAGTCCTCGATCGTGTCGAGGGAGAGACCGGGGTACGTGCCCTTCGCGCCCTCGAGCGAACCGCCGACGTCGACACCGTTCGTGCCGAAGTTCGACAGGTTGCCGTCGACGAAGTACAGCTGGTCTGCCGTCACACCGGCTGCGAACAGCTCGGGGAGCATGGTCGTGACCTCTTCGAACGTGATCAGGGCGATCGCGTCGGGGTTGGCCGCGACGACCTCCGAGACCTGAGCCGAGAAGTTGGTGTCACCGGTGTTGTACGTCGGGGCCGCAACGACCTCGCCGCCGGCAGCCTCGAACGCCTCGGTGACGAACTCGGCGAGTCCGGTTCCGTACGAGTCGTTGAGGACGATCATGCCGAGCGTCTGCGCACCCGACTCGGCGATCAGGTTGCCGAGCACCTCACCCTGCAGGATGTCCGACGGCGCGGTCCGGAAGTACAGGCCGTTGTCGTCGTAGGTCGTGAAGGCCGCCGAGGTGTTGGCTGGCGAGAACTGGATCACGTCCGCCCCGACCACCTGGTCGATGAACTGCAACGACACACCCGAGGATGCGGCGCCGATGATGGCCGACACGCCTTCACCGAGCAGACGCGGGATCTCGGTCTCGTAGGCCTTGTTGTCGGTGTCACCCGAGTCGCCCTGGATGAGTTCGACCTGGATGCCCATGTCGGCGGCGTTGATCTCTGCTTTGGCGAACTCGGTGCCCGCAATCTCGGGCGGGCCGAGGAAGGCGAGGTTACCGGTGACGGGCAGCGCCGTGCCGATCTTGAGATCGAGGGACTCGCCCGGCTCAGTGGAACCGCTCCCGCCGCCAGAGTCGCCGGCGCAACCCGCCAGGAAGACCGCGCTGACACCGACGACGGCGATACCGCCGAGGATCGAGCCTGCGCGGGATCGTGTGAAGACGCCCATGATGCTCCTTGCTGTGGATGGACGCGGGCCCGTGGGGCACCCGCATAGTGCCAATAACCTATCCGTGGACTGGTCTCGCGGGTGTTGCGGTGCGTTAACGATGTGTAACGCCGACGAATCGTTACCAAACGCCCCCGCCAGCCGGTCAACCCGTGCGAAACACCGAGAAGGCGCGTATCGTTGTGCTCCATACCCCTAGGGGGTACGGGTATCGATGCGAACAGCACAGGGAGAAACCGCCATGGCACAACACGAATACCTCGTCACCGGAATGACCTGCGGCCACTGCGAGCGGGCAGTGCGCGATGAGGTCTCGCGGATCCCCGGCGTCACGGCCATCGAGGTCAGCGCGTCGACGGGCCTGCTCACCGTGAGCGCCGAGACCCTCGATGACAATGCCGTCCTCAGCGCCGTCGACGAGGCCGGCTACGACGCGGCCCGGCTGTGACCACTGCCGCTCGCGCCGATCGGGGGGCCTCCCCCGCCCCGATCGAGCTCGAGATCGGCGGGATGACGTGCGCGTCGTGCGCGGCACGGATCGAGAAGCGCCTCAACCGGATGCCGGGAGTCTCGGCATCCGTCAACTACGCAACCGAGAAGGCGATCGTGCGGATCGCCGACGACACCGCGGCCGCCGGCGCACCGGTTCTCGACCGGCCGGACACCGCGGCGTTGATCGCCGAGATCGAACGCACCGGGTACACCGCGACGCTGCCCGCACCACCCCGTGACGACGAACCGGCGTCCGAGCCCGACGCCGACCCCGAGCTCCACGCGCTGCGACAGCGTCTCATCGGGGCCGTCGTGCTGTCGGTGCCCGTGATCCTTCTCGCCATGATCCCCGCCCTCCAGTTCACCTACTGGCAGTGGGCGTCGCTGGCGCTCGCGTCCCCGGTCGTGGTGTGGGCGGCGTGGCCCTTCCACCGCGCGACGGCGATCAACCTCCGTCACGGCGCGGTGACGATGGACACCCTCGTCTCGATGGGGGTGTCGGCCGCCTATCTGTGGTCCCTTTACGCGCTGTTCCTCGGCGAGGCGGGGATGCCGGGTATGTCGCACGGCTTCACGTGGATCGCCCAGCCGGGAGAGGCGGGGAGCACGATCTATCTCGAGGTCGCGGCGGGTGTGACGATGTTCCTGCTGCTCGGACGCTACCTCGAGGTGCGCGCGAAGCGGCAGGCCAGTCGCGCCGTGCGCGCGTTGCTCGAAGTCGGCGCGAAGGATGCCGCGGTGCTGCGGGGCGGCGTCGAGACGCGGGTTCCGGTCGCCCAGCTCCGGGTCGACGATGAGTTCGTCGTGCGGCCCGGCGAACGCATCGCCACCGACGGCGTGGTCGTGTCGGGAACCTCGGCGGTCGACACCTCCACGATCACCGGTGAGTCGGTGCCGGTCGAGGTACGCGAGGGCGACGCGGTCGTGGGCGCGACCGTCAACGTCGGCGGGCGGCTGATCGTCCGGGCCACCCGCGTCGGAGAGCAGACCCAGCTGGCGCAGATGGCACGCCTGGTCGAGCAGGCGCAGGCGGGCAAGGCCGAGGTGCAGCGGCTCGCCGACCGCGTCGCGGGGGTGTTCGTCCCGATCGTCATCGTGATCGCCGCAGCGACGCTCGCGACGTGGCTTCTGATCGGCGGCGGTGTGGCGATGGCGCTCACCGCCGCCATCGCGGTGCTCATCATCGCCTGCCCGTGCGCGTTGGGCCTGGCAACGCCCACCGCGCTTCTGGTCGGCAGCGGCCGCGGCGCGCAGCTGGGCATCCTCATCAAGGGCCCGCAGATCCTGGAATCGACACGACGCGTCGACACTGTCGTACTCGACAAGACCGGCACCGTCACCGAGGGACGGATGTCACTCGTCGAGGTCGTGCCCGCCGCCGGGGAGGACCCCGCGCAGGTGCTGAGCCTGGCCGGAGCCGTGGAGTCGGCATCCGAGCACCCCATCGCCCAGGCGATCGCGGCGGCCGCGCGGGAGGCTCTCCGCGTCGGGAGCGACGCGGAGCCATCGGATGCTGCGCAGGTTCGCCTCCCCGCCGTCGAGTCGTTCTCCTCGGCTCCCGGGCGCGGCGCGACGGGGGTCGTCGCCGGTCACGCCGTCGTGGTCGGGTCGGTCGCGCTGCTGGCCGAATGGTCGGTGCACCCGGATGCCGAACTCGGCCGTGCCGCGGACGCCGCTCGCGCGCAGGGGATGACCGCCGTCCTCGTCGCGTGGGACGGAAAGGCGCGTGGCCTGCTGACCGTGGCGGATTCGGTGAGGAGCTCCAGCGCGGATGCCGTGGCCCGGCTGCGCGGGCTGGGGCTGGAGCCGATCCTGCTCACGGGCGATCACGACACCGTCGCGCGGCGGGTCGGCGACGAGGTCGGCATCCGTCAGGTCATCGCGGGAGTGCTGCCGGCCGAGAAGTCGGCCCAGATCGCCGCCCTTCAAGGACGCGGCCGTGTCGTGGCGATGGTGGGCGACGGCGTCAACGATGCCGCCGCCCTCGCGCAGGCCGACCTCGGTATCGCGATGGGAACGGGCACGGATGCCGCCATCGAGGCGTCCGATCTCACCCTCGTGCGCGGCGACCTGCTGGGGGCGGTGGACGCGATCCGGCTGTCGCGCGCGACGCTGCGGACGATCCGCGGGAACCTCTTCTGGGCTTTCGCCTACAACGTCGCGGCGATTCCGCTCGCCGCGCTGGGGCTGCTGAACCCGATGATCGCCGGGGCGGCGATGGCGGCATCCAGCGTCTTCGTCGTGGGCAACAGCCTGCGGCTGCGTCGCTTTCAGAGCGTGGACCCCGCCGTCGGGTCGCGCACAGCGGCGAAAGAGAGCACAGCAGTGAACGAACGGAGACAGGGATGAGTCACGTGACCGGGCACCCGGCAGCGGCCGATTCCGCCATCGCGCACCCCACGGAGGCGGCGACGCCCCCGGAGGCCGCGGCGTCCCACCACGGGTACATCGGCGACAAGCAGCGGTATCTCAACCGCCTCAAGCGCATCGAGGGTCAAGCGCGCGGCATCCGGTCGATGATCGAGGACGAGAAGTACTGCATCGACATCCTCACTCAGATCGGCGCGGTGACGGCGGCGTTGGAGTCCGTCGCCCTCGGTCTGCTGGAGGATCACCTGCGGCACTGCGTCGTGGATGCAGCGCGACAGGGCGATGAGCAGGCCGAGGAGAAGATCCGCGAGGCCACAGCGGCTATCGCGCGCTTCGTGCGCTGAGGATCAGCTCACTGCACGGCCGGGTCGGCCTGGTCCCGCTGCGGCGGCCCGCTGCGGTGGCCCGCTGCGGTGGCCGCTGCTCAGTTGCCGCACACCGCCTGCTCGCGAAGAAGATGCGGCGTGTTGCGGCAAACGAATCGAGCGCGCCGGCGATGGCGGCCGTTCAGTTGCCGCACACCGCCTGCTCGCGAAGAAGATACGGCGTGTTGCGGCAAACGAATCGAGCGCGCCGGCGACGGCGGCCGTTCAGTTGCCGCACACCGCCTGCTCGCGAAGAAGATGCGGCGTGTTGCGGCAAACGAATCGCGGCGGGACGCCGCTCGAGGGTCGCCGACGCGGATGCGGCTCCGCGGCGCGCTCGGTTCAGGTGACCTCGGCGACGTCGCTGACCCCGCGCGAACGGCGAGCGAACACGAGCGAGTCCACGGTCAGAACCGCCAACGCGACCCAGACCAGGCCGAAGCCGATCCATCGCTCCGGCGGCATGGGTTCGCCCAGGATCCATGCGCCCGTGATGAACTGCATGATCGGCGCAATGAACTGCAGCAGTCCGACGACGGTGAGGGGTATGCGCCGCGCGCCGGCCGCGAAGAGCAGGAGGGGCACGGCTGTCGCGGCGCCGGCGAGACTGACCAGGACCGTGTGCCAGATCCCGTACGATCCGACGGTGAGTCCGCTGGTGAGCGACGTGACGACAAGCAGCACGACCGCGAGCGGTGCGAGCCAGGCCGATTCCAGTGTCAGCCCGCTGACCGCATCCACCGACGGTCCGATGCGTTTCTTGATCAGACCGTAGATGCTGAAGGATGCTGCAAGGGTAAGCGCGACCCACGGCACCGCGTTGTAGCCGACGATCGTGACGATGACTGCGAGCCCGGCGATCGCGATCGCCACCCACTGCGTCAGGCGCAGCCGCTCTCGTAGGACGAGTACGCCGAGAAGCACCGTGGCTATCGGGTTGATGAAGTACCCGAGGCTTGTCTCGATGACGTGGCCCGAGAGGGCCGCGAGGATGAACACCTGCCAGTTGACGTAGATCACCGCGCCAGCCAGCGCCGTCCAGCCGAGCAGTCGAGGCTGCCGGACGATCGCGAGAAATGGCCGCCAGGCGCGCATCACGGTCAGAAGGAGGACGCAGAAGACGAGGGAGAGCAGGATGCGCCATCCCACCAGCTCCCAGCCAGTCATCGGAGCAAGCAGGATGAAGTACAGCGGCAGGAAGCCCCAGAGGAAGTAGGCCGAGAACGCGAACACACCGCCGATAAACCGCTCGCGTGCAGCGTCCGCGGGAGCCTCCTGAGCCAGCCCCGCCGCGTCGGAGCCCGCGATCTGGGCAGCGCCGGATGCGGGAACATCCCCCGTCGCCGGTGCAGAACCCCCGTCCCCGGGGAGCGAGTCGCGCGTCACTCCCTCACTCTAGGCCCGGTCCCCGCTCCGCCCGCTCCCTGGCGCTGCACCCACACCTTCCCCGCCGAACCCACAGCATCCGTCACAAGGAATGTGTGGGCTCAGCGCGAGAGGCGTGGGCTCGGCGCGAGAGGCGTGGGCTCGGCGCGAGAGGCGTGGGCTCGGCGCGAGAGGCGTGGGGGGGTTGAGGCCGGTGGGCGGCACGCCACGCAGAGGCGGTCATGCGGAAACGACAGACGGGGCCCGGATGCCGCAGCATCCGAGCCCCGTCGAAGAGTTGTCGACTCAGCGGACGACGACCGCGAGCACGTCGCGGGCCGAGAGCACCAGGTACTCGTCGGCACCGAACTTCACCTCGGTCCCGCCGTACTTGCTGTAGATGACGCGGTCGCCGACGGCGACGTCGAGGGGAACGCGGTTGCCGTTGTCATCGATGCGACCGGGTCCGACCGCGATGACTTCGCCCTCCTGGGGCTTCTCCTTCGCGGTGTCGGGGATGACGAGACCACTCGAGGTGGTCTGCTCGGCCTCGACCTGCTTGATGACGATGCGGTCCTCGAGCGGCTTGATGGAAACCGACACGGGTCTACCTCTGCTTTCCTTGAGATACCAAGACTCGTTAGCACCCACACACTGAGAGTGCTAACGCCAGTGTATTGAAGCACTGGCACTCACGCAACGCGAGTGCCAACACGAATCCCGGCTCACCGCCTCACAAGGCCCGCTCCGCCCGCTCCGGAGATTCCGGGCGTGAGAAAGCTGCCATCCACCCCTGCTTAACCTGGTAACTGAATCATCTTTCATATAGCGTGACCCCCGTGCGATGACGCACGTTCGGCATCCGCTCGACGCAGACGGATGCTGGCTCCGACCGGGATGCCCGCGCAATGGCGCCCGGGGCGATGGCCGGAGTCGACGAAGGGATGACGCATGCTCTCTCGTTTCCGACAGCGCGCTCTCGGCGCGCTCGTGGCAGCCGGCGTGGCCGTGGCAGGCTTGACCGCTCTCGCTCCGGCGGCTCAGGCGATCACCTGTCCGCCGGGGTTCGAAACCCTGCCCGGCTGCACCAATGGCTCGGGCGGTGGCGGCTCGGGCGGATCGACGGACGGCACCGGCACGTGGACGACCGAGACGATCGCCGGGATGTCGGTGCGGCTCTACACTCCGACCACGGATGCCGCGCTTCCCGCCGGCCGGGCGTTGATGATCTCGCTCCACGGCTGTGTGCAGAAGGCGTCGGATCTGCAGTCCGCGGGCAACTGGGCCCGCACGGCCGACGAGTACGGCATGGTCGTTGCGCTTCCGGACGCCCCCAACGGCGGGGTGATCCTCGGATGCTGGGACTACTACGACGCGAACCACTCGCGCACCGCCCCGGCGCGACACGACGACAACCTGCTCTCCCTGGCCTCCACCCTCACGGCGCGCGCGAGTCTGGGAATCGACGGCGACCAGGTGTACGTGTCGGGGCTGTCCTCGGGCGGTGGACAGACGATGGTGATGGGATGCCTCGCGCCCGACGTGTTCGCCGGCATCGGCATCAACGCCGGTCCCACCGTGGGTACCTCCTCGGGGCAGATCTCGTCGGTGGCGGTGTCGAAGAACCAGGGTGTGTCGACCTGCACGAGCTTCGCCGGGTCGGCATCCGGGGCGTTCGAGACGCAGCTGACCTCCGTCGTCTACGGGAACAACGACTCCACGGTCGCGACCGGGTACAACACGCTCAACGGACAGATCATGGCGGACATCTATGACGCCGACCAGGCCTCCACCTTCGGTCTGTCCGGCTTGGCGGGCACCAACACCTCCGGCAGCGGGACGCTGTATTCCGACGCCGAGGGACCGCGGGTGTCGGTGATCCAGAACACGGGTCTCGGGCACAATTGGCCAGCCGGCGCGGGCGCGGGCGGTTCCTACATCAGCGCGAACAGCATCGACTACCCGGCGTACGTGACCGACTTCTTCTTCGACAACAACCGGCGCGTCGACCGGTCGGGCACCCCCACACCGACCCCCACACCGACGCCCACGCCGACCGGAACGCCGACGGCCACCCCGACGCCGACGGCCACCCCGACGCCGACGCCGACCAGCACGCCGACGCCGACGGACTGCGTCACCGCGACGAACGCGACCCACAAGACCGCCGGCCGGGCCACGTCGTACGGAGTGAACCCCTACAACCCCTACTACGCGGTGGGGACCCAGGACTATCTGGGGCTCGGAGACGCCACCGTCACGAGCCTGCAGCGGGTCTCGGCATCCTCGTGGGACCTCGTCAGCGGCTGCAGCTGACGCGCTCAGCGTGAGCGGCGCCCGCACCTAGGGTGGATGAATGGACATCGCCGAGGTGCGGGCGCTGCTGACGCCGGCGGGGCTCGAACTGCTGAACAGTCTGGACCCCGTCACCTCCAGCGATGAGGTCGCCCGCACGGTGTCGCGGCTGCGGAACGCGGGTCACTCCCCCGACCTGGTGTCGGCGGTCGTGACGCAGGCGCGGCTGCGCGAGCGGGCGCGTGCCAAGTTCGGCGACTTCGCGGCACGGATGCTGTTCACTCGCGCCGGTCTCGAGCAGGCGACGCGGCTCGCGGTCGCCGCCCACCACGCCGGTCGCTTCCAGCGGGCCGGGATCGCGAGCGTTGCAGACCTGGGGTGCGGGATCGGCGGCGACGCTCTCGCGCTGGCCAGTCTCGGCATCCGTGTCGACGCCGTCGATGCCGACGAGGTGACCGCCGCCCTCGCGACCGTGAACCTCTCCCCGTTCGGGCCGTCCGCGACCGTCCGGGTCGGCCGCGCCGAGGACCAGGATCTCGCGGACGTGGAAGCGGTCTGGCTGGATCCGGCGCGCCGCACGTCGGGGCACGGCGAGACGGGCCGATCGCGCGCGGACGACTGGTCCCCGTCGCTGGAATGGGTCTTCGACCTCCTCGGCAGGATGCCGGGTGGGGCAAAGCTGGGTCCGGGTCTGGATCGCGACCGGATCCCGGGAGGGCTCGAGGCGCAGTGGGTGAGCGCGGACGGCTCGACCGTCGAGCTCGTCCTGTGGTCGGGGCAGCTCGCGCGCGAGGGAGTGACCCGGTCGGCCCTCGTGCTGCGCGGGCAGCATGCTGCCGAGCTGACGGCGCCCGCGGACACCGAGGACGAACCCGTGCGCGCGATCGGGGAGTTCCTCCACGAGCCCGACGGTGCCGTCATCCGTGCCCGGCTCATCGGGCAGGTCGCCCGGTCGCTGCGCGCCGGGATGCTGTCGGAGAAGGTCGCGTACCTCACCGCCGATGAGCCGCTCACGAGCCCTTTCGTGCAGACCTTCCGCGTGCGAGAGGTGCTGCCGGCCGACACGAAGAAGCTCGCGCGGGCGCTGCGGGAGCGCGGCATCGGCATCCTCGAGATCAAGAAGCGCGGGGTGGATGTCGACCCCGCTGCGCTGCGTCAGAGCCTGCGTCTGAAGGGCGACGAGTCAGCGACCCTCATCATGACGCGCATCGCCGGCGCCCGCGCCGCGATCCTTGCCGACCGCGTGCCACCCGCATCCTGACCTGGCCACCCTTCCGTTCGGTCGCGCCCTTCTGCGCATCCGTCGCACGGTACCCGCACCGCGACGCGACCGAAACGCGTGCCCGCCCGCTGACGCGCCGGTCAGGTCAGCACGGTCCAGGCGTAGACGAGCCAGCCGAGGCTGTAGACGATCGAGACGGCGCCGAGAACGACCGCCCACACCGCGACGCGGCGGCTGTCCCGCGGATGCCGCAGCGCCATGATGCCCGAGACGATTGCGACGATCCCGATGACAAAGCCCCACCCGACGAAGAGGGAGACGGCCAGTCCGACGATCCCGAAGCCGAGGGCCCACGCGGCGAACCCCCGGTCGAAGCTCGATGCGTCAACGGGGGCGGCATCCGGTTCCCAGCCGGGACGATCCTCCGACAGGTCGGGTCCGCTGAGGGTCGTCGGCACGTCCACCGGCGCGGTGGGCAACCGCGAGAATCCGCGTCCGCGATCGCTCATGCTTCGTCCCCCACCGAGGAGGCCACCTGGATCTCGGTGACCGGCAGGGTCGAGTCCGCGCCGAACGCCATCGTCGAGGGTGCCCGTCCGGACATGATCAGTTCCGATGCGAGAGCGGCGATCATGGCCCCATTATCGGTGCACAACGACAGCGGCGGGATCCGCACGGTGACTCCCGCCGCAGCCGCCCGTTCGAGCGCGACCTCCCGCAGCCGCCGATTGGCGATCACGCCCCCGCCGAGCAGCAGGCGCGGCACACCGAGGTCCGCGCACGCCGCGAGCGCCTTCGTGACGAGCACGTCGACCACCGCTTCCCGAAAGGATGCCGCGACATCGGCGGTCGAGACGGGCTGGCCGGCGGCCTCCTGCTGTTCGACCCACCGGGCCACGGCGGTCTTCAGGCCCGAGAACGAGAAGTCGTATCGGTGCTCGGCCATGTCGCTGGCGCGAGAGAGTCCGCGCGGGAAGCGGATCGCGTTCGGGTCGCCCGCGCGGGTGCCGCCGCGCCCGTCGGATCCGGATGCCGCCGCCCGGTCGATCTCGGGCCCGCCGGGGTAGGGCAACCCGAGGATCCGGGCGATCTTGTCGAATGCTTCACCGGCGGCGTCGTCGACGGTTTCGCCGAGGAGTTCCACATCGCTCGTGAGGTCGCGCACCAGCAGAAGCGACGTGTGGCCTCCGGAGACGAGCAGCGCGACGGTCGGGTACTCCAGCGGCGGCGCATCCGGATCGAGGAGGTCGGCGGCGATGTGACCCACGAGGTGGTTCACGGCGTAGAGCGGCGCATCGAGGGCGACCGCGAGCGCCTTGGCCGCTCCCACCCCGACCATGAGGGCGCCGGCAAGGCCCGGGCCGGAGGTCACCGCCACAGCGTCGATGTCGGTGAGCTCGACCTGCGCCTCCGCGAGGGCGGCCTCGATCGTCGGCTGCAGCGCCTCCAGGTGGGCGCGCGCCGCGACCTCGGGGACGACGCCGCCGTAGCGCGCGTGCTCGTCCATGCTCGAGGCGATGGTGTTCGAGAGCAGGGTGCGGCCGCGGACGATCCCGACGCCGGTCTCGTCGCAGCTGGTCTCGATCCCGAGCACGAGAGGCTCGCGGGGCGGTCGGATGACGCTCATGAGCACACTCCCCCGGTCGCGATCGCCCCGGGCTGGCGTGCGGCGTCCCAGGAAGCGAGGTCGAGCTGCATGACGACCGCGTCGATGTCGTCGGGCTGGTAGTAGCGGGGCCGGCGCCCCACCTCGAGGAACCCGACACTGCGGTACAGGGCGCGGGCCACAGAGTTGTCCTCGCGCACGTCGAGGAACACGGTCTTCGCGCCCGCGGCGAGCGCCTCGGCCAGCAGAGCGACGAGGAGGTCGCGCCCCCTCCCCGTGCCGCGGGCGGCTTCGGCGAGCGCGATCGTCTGGATGTCGGCATCCGGGGCCCCGCGCACGGCGCGCACACCGCCGTAGCCGATCACCCGGTCGCTGTCGGCCACGACGAGGTAGATCGAATGCGGCGAGGCCAGTTCCGCCGCCATCATCGCCTCCGACCACGCGTCCGTCGGGAAGGAGGCCCGCTCGATCGCCATGATCGCGTCGAGGTCGGCGCTGGTGGCACGGCGCAGACTCATGCGCCCACCCTCCTCGGCCCGGCGGACACGGCCTTCGGCCCGGCGGACACGGCCTTCGGCCCGGCTGGCACGGTCACGTCGGGTGAGCGCAGATACAGAGCGTCGCGCGGGCCGACCTCTCGCCCGGCCGCCGACGCGCGCGCCGCGACCAGCGCGATCATCGCCGCTGACACTGCCGAGGCGTCGCGTCGCTGCGCGCCCACCTCGGCCAGGACGGCATCGAGGTCATCGCGCGGACTCAGCGCGGGCTGGGTGACCCGTACGGGCAGACCGTCGTCGTCCATGCCGGCGTAGACCGTGTAAGCGAACTCACGGCGCCTCGCATCCGTGACGACGGCGAAACGCGCCGGTTCGGCATCCGTCGCCGTCGCGCCCTCGCGCAGCGCCTCGTCGAGCAGGATGCCGAGAGCTACCGCATCATGGCTCACGACGGGGATGAGCGGCACGCCCCGCCCCAGCGCGAATGTGCGGGCGGCGGCGATGCCGACGCGCAGCCCCGTGAACGGGCCGGGGCCCATGCCCGCGGCGACCGCCGTGATGTCCGCCGCTTCTCCCGGCGTGCCGGCTCCGGCGTGGCCGAGGGGAGCATCGGCGCGCGCGGTGCCGAGCACCGTCTGCAGCAGGTCGCCGATGACCTCCGCGTGTCCGAGCGGATTCGCGCTCGAGACATCGGCCAAGACCACACCGTCGGCCTCGACGACCGCGACCGCGGTGCCGACCGAGGTATCGATGCCGAGAATCATCCTTCCAGGGTATCCGCGAGACGACCCGGGTCAGGCGCGGTCAGGCGCGGTCACGAGGGCTCGCGACGGATGCTGACCAGGCGCGGTGCGTCGGCGTCGAGCTCGGCCGCGGCGGGCCCGTAGGTGCCGCAGGCGGTGTCGACGCCGGTGCCGTGCCATTCGCGCTGCAGCTCGACATCCCACCAGTGATCTCGCAGGCCCGTCACCATGCCGCGACCCCACTCCACGACGACCACCGATCCGTCGTAGTCGATGTCGAGATCGTCGAGCTCGGCGGCGGATCCCAGACGGTAGGCGTCCACGTGGACGAGCGGCGCCCCGCCGACCAGTGACGGATGGGTGCGCGCGAGCACGAACGTCGGACTCTGAATGGGGCCTCGCACCCCCAGCCCCTCGCCGATACCGCGCGTCAGAGTCGTCTTGCCGGCCCCGAGCACACCGGTGAGGACGACCAGGTCGCCCGGGCGAAGCATCCGTCCCATCTCGACCCCGAGGGCGTGCATGTCGGCGGGACTCGCGATCTGGCGCTCGCCGACGAGGTCGTCGAGACCGCTCACGAGGACACCTGCCGCCGCGGGACACGCGGGCCGATGCGTGTGACGATCTCGTAGTTGATCGTGTCGGCCGCGCGCGCCCAGGCATCAGCGGAGGGCACGCCCAGCGTGGAGTCGCCGAACAGGACTGCTTCGTCCCCCACCGAGACAGGGTGGTCGCCGACGTCGACGACGAACTGGTCCATCGCGATGCGTCCGGCCACCGGGAAGGTTCGCCCGCCGATCGTGACAGGCCCCTGTCCCGATGCGTTCCGGGGGACGCCGTCGGCGTACCCGATCGATACGAGCGCGAGGGTCGTCTCGCGCTCGGTGCGGTGCTGATAGCCGTACGAGACGCCGTGTCCGGCATCCACCCGGCGCACCGCCGCCACCGCTGCGCGCAGGGTCATGGCGGGACGCAACCCGAGGTCGGCGGAGGTACGGTCTGCAAACGGGGATAGCCCGTAGATTCCGATGCCCAGGCGCACGCAGCCCAGGCGCGTCTCGGGCAGCGCGATCGCGGCATGGGTGGCGGCAAGGTGACGCAGCGGCGGGGCAAGGCCGAGCGCGGCCGCCGAGCCGGCGGCATCCAGGAACACGCGCAGCGCCGCCCGATCGTCCTCGGGGCTCGTGTTCGAGAGGTGGCTGAACAGGGCGATGACCCGCAGCTTCCCGATGCGCTCGAGTCGGGCGGCCTCGGCGAACACGATGCCGTAGTCGACGGGGGCGATGCCGTTGCGACCGAGGCCCGTCTCGAGCTTGAGGTGCACCCCGACGGGGCGGTCGACGGATGCGGCAGCTGCCGCCTCCTGCAGCTGAGCGAAGCTCGAGATGCCGAGCTCGATCCCCGCGTGCGCCGCCTCGCGGAAGGAGGTCCCGGGGGCATGCAGCCACGCGACGATCGGCGCCGTGATGCCCGCTCGGCGCAGCGCGAGGGCTTCGGTGATGTCGGAGACGCCGATCCTGGTCGCGCCTCCCGCGAGCGCGGCCACGGCCGACCGGGTCGCGCCGTGTCCGTAGCCGTCGGCCTTGACGACGGCGATGACCTCGGACGCGGTCAGGGTGCGCAGGTGCCGCACGTTCGCGGCGATGGCAGCGACGTCGACGACCGCCTCCCGCAGCACGCCCTCCGGCACCCTCGACCCAGGCATGACGCTCATCGCTCCTCCACCCCGGCGCCGCCCCCGACCTCGGCCCCAGCCTCGGCCGCCGAACCCACACCATCTGCACCAGCCCACACCTTTCGCGCGCCGGATGCTGTGGGCTCGGTGCCGGATGTGTGGGTTCGCGCCCCCGGGCTGACGCCGGGTTCGATGACGGTGCCGGACTCGGCGATGACGTAGGCGGTCGCGAGGTGGGCGTCGTGCGACATCGAGAGGTGGAGGGTCGTGATCGACCGGGCGGCGACGACCTCGGCCGTCGATCCGGTCAGGGTGAACCACGGGCGGCCGGATGCCTCGGGCGTGACCTCGATCTCGGTCCAGTGCACGCCGTCGGATCCGCCCAGCGCCTTGATGAGCGCCTCCTTCGCGGCGTAACGGGCCGCGAGCGAGCGCGGCTTCAGCATCCGTTCGTTCGGCGAGAACAGTCGGGGCAGCAGCTTCGGGGTCCGGGCGATCGTGCGCTCGAACCGCGCGATGTCGACCAGGTCGACGCCGATCCCGACGATCATGGACCACTCCTCAGCCGGCGGCGGTGACGGATGCCGCAGCATCCGCCACCCTACCGCCGGCTCCTGTCAGGAGGCGATGCGACGCCGGACCAGGATCGCCCCACCGGCGAGGATCACGGCGAACGCGATGACGGCGAGGAGGCCGAGCGGTCGCGCATCGGCGCCCGTGTCGGCGATCACGCCGTCGCTGATGGCGGCCTGACCGGTCGCCGCCGAGACGGTGACCGTGGCCCAGCCGATGACGCCGCTGCTGTTCTGCACGACGAGTGTGTGCGTGCCCGCCGGGATCGAGGCCGGGACGGTGGCCGTCACGGTTCCGCCTGCCACCTGCGTCCATCCCGAGATCAGGGTGGGTGTGGAGTGCAACCACACCTGCACCCACTCGCCGTCGCGGCCCGGCACCGAGATCGTCACCGGGTCGCCGACCCGCAGCGTGCCAGTGGGCGCGATGAGACCCTCGAGGGACGGATCGAGGTCTGGGACGCTCACGGGAACCGTGTTCTGGGTCGGCATGCCGCCGTTGCCCGAGCCGCCATCACCCGCGCCACCGTCACCGGTGCCACCGTCACCCGAACCACCATCACCCGAACCGCCGTCACCGGAGCCGCCGTCACCGGAGCCGCCGTCACCGGAGCCACCGTCACCGGAGCCACCGTCACCGCCCGAGGGCGCGACCACCGTCAGGGTGCGCACCTCGGAGTCCGCGGTCGCCCCGTACGGGTCGACCGACGACGCGTACCACCCGTACTCGCCGGGTGCGGCATCCCACGTCACCGACGGGGTCGAGCCGCTCTCGACATCGCTCACGGCACCGATCGTGTGCGAGGTCAGCACGTCGACCCGCACGCCGTCGGTGCGCAGCACCTTCTCAGCAGGCTCGATGCCCAGCGCCGCATACGGCATCGTGAACTCCTGGTGCTCGGGGTCGAGCGAGGGGTCATCGGCGTTGTAGTCGCCCAGCGAGGGCGAGTAGGTGCGCGCGATGACCTGCTTGCCCTCGTTGTCGAAGTGCAGCAGTCGCAGGTAGCCAAGACCGCCCTCGGGCAGACCCTGGTAGTCGAACAGGATCTGGTAGACCTGCCGGTCGTCCGTGCCGTCACCGTCGTCGTCGAACCCGTCGATGCGGGTGTAGGCGTCGTGGTAGTGGCCCGAGAAGACCATGCGCACGTTGGGGTTCGTGGCGATGACCTCGTCGTAGATCTGCTGCGGAATGGGTCCGAGCCCGCCGGTCGTGAGCATGTACTCGTGCAGGCTCAGCACGGCGATGCGCTCGGGGTACTGCGCGAGGACCTCGTTCATCCAGGCGATCTCGGCGTCCCCGGGCGCCCAGCCCATGTAGAGCATGAGGAAGTCGATGCCGCCCGCGGTGACCAGGTCGTAGTGGCCGCGGTTGTTCGCGTAGTCCCCGCCCCACCAGGGGTTGGCGTCGAAGCGGTCGGCGCCGAAGTACGTGCCGTAGTTGGTGTAGTCGACCTCCTTGTGGCCCACGTCGTGGTTGCCCGCCAGCACGCCGTAGGGCAGGGCGGCGTCGTCGAGCCTCTGGTACTCGGGGTCGGCGAAGTCCCACTGCCACAGCTGGTCGTAGTCGTCCACGATGTCGCCGGTGTGGAACAGGTACTGCAGGTTCAGATCCGTCCGCTCGCGCAGCAGGTAGTCGTGGATCGCCGTCTGGTGCTGGTGGAACTCCTCGTTGTAGTACTGCGTGTCCGACTCGACCGCGAGGGTGAAGTCGTAGTCCGACCGAGGAGTGTCTTCGGCGTGCTCGGGCTCCACGACGCTGTCGCGGGTCGAGAGGTTCTCGCCGGCGAAGCCCTCGGAGTGCTGCACGAGCAGACGCACGGTGCCGCCTGCGGCGTAGCCGGCCACCGGCAGGACCGCGTCCAGCGCGACGGTCGTGACGTCGTCCTCGGTGACGAGGCGATCCACCTCGTCCCAGCTGCCGTCGGTTCCGAGCGCGTACAGCAGGAGCTTCGCGTCGGCGTTGGCCGAACCCTCCCAGTGCACGCGAACGCGGGCGTCGTCTCCGGCATCCGCGGGCACCGCGACGTCGAACAGCTGGTACGGGAAGGCAGTTCCGGATGTCTCGACAAGCGTCTGACCGTCGAACTCCCCGATCCTGCTGACCTCGTCGGCAGTGAGCGTCCGCGCGGCAGTGCGGTCGGTGGTGTCGGCGGTGCCCACGGTCCCGGTCGACGCCGTCACACCGTCACCGACCCTCAGCGCGTGACCCTCGGCGAAGGTGACGTCGAGGACGTCGCCGGTCGGGTCCACGGCCCGGGCCTCGAGCGTCACCGAGCCCTCTTCGACTGTCGCGCCGTCCTCCGGCGTCACGAGCGTGACGGCGGGGTTCTCGACGGGGGTGCGGAAGGTGATGATCCTCTCGGCGACGTTGCCGGCGGCATCCGTCGCGGTCATGACCACCTCGTGGTCGCCCTCGGGGAGGATCAGCGACGAGGTCGCGTAGGGCAGCGTCACGACACGACCGTCGAGGGTCGTCTCGAGCGACACGAGCCCCGAGCCGAGATCGGTCGCCTGCGCATCGATCGTGAACGCCCCCTGGTAGAGCCTGCCGGTCTCGAGGTCGGTCACGATCTCGGGCAGGGTGTTGTCGACCCGGACGTTCGCGTCGACCTCGGTGCCGGTGACGGATGCCGCGACCACGTGCTCGCCGTCGGTGACCGTCGTCGTGTCCCACGTGTAGCCGACGGCGGTGGCCGCGTCGGACGGCACAGTGAAGGTCGCCTCGTAGAACTCGTACTTTCCGGCGCTGTCACCCATCGAGAGCACGAGGGTGGGGTCGTCGTACCCGGTCGGCGTGAGAGTCCGGCCGTCGGGGAGGATGAGACGCAGACCGCGGATGCTGAAGTCGTCGTTGTTCTCGTCGGGGTCGATCTCGGGTGCGGCCTTCGTGCCTGCCCAGACGCTGACGGTCACGGTCTGCCCCGCGGTGACGTACGCGAGCGGTACGGAGGTGGAGATCGTCTCCCAGCCCGAGTAGATCCCGTCGTCGAAGATCGTGAGGACGTCGCCGCCGACCTTGACACCGTTGCGGAAGAACGTGTCGACGCCGCTGGCTTCGAACGCGAAGACCGGTGCGGCCTCCAGCTGGGGCGAGGCCTCGACGGGGGTTCCGTCGATCGTGAGCTCGACGTCGGCGGGATACGTATCGCCGCCGGCGATCAGGTCGACGTTGCCGCGCACCCATTGCTCGTCGGTGACGTTGAGTCGCACCGGTGAGGTGTCCACCCCGGCGAGCGGAACCCGCACCGGACCCACGACGGTCTCGTTCGCACCGTCGTCGGCGACGACGGTGTACTCGAACCAGCGCTTGCCGGTGAGGTCCGCGGCCGCGATCGGCAGGGCGTAGCGATCGGCACCGTCCGAGACGATCTCGTAGCGCACCGGCTCGGCATCCAGGTTGCTGCGCACGGCGATCGAGACGGTCTTGACCTGCACATCGTCGGTCGCCACGACGGCGATCTCGAAGTCGACGCCCGCGGCGATCTCGGCGGCCGTCTGGTCGGTGATCTGGGGTGCCGTGGTGTCACCGGGCACGATCATGAGTCCGTCGTCGACCTGCTCGGGCGCGATCGCGCCGGGCGTGGCGCTCGCGGTACCGAGCTTGGTCTGCAGGGTCAGGTCGTCGTGGTTGACGGCGTACTGGATCGGCTGGTCGGGGGTCGTGTCGTCGACGCCACCGAGGTTGTAGTACGCGCGGTTGACGGTGAAGCCCGTGTTCGTCGTGATCTCGAGCCCTCGCGCTGCCGAGTTGGCCATTCCGCCGGAGCGGATCTCGAAGAGGCTCTCGTCGGCGACCAGCGAACTGCCGAAGTGGGAGTTGAAGTCGGCAGCCGTGAGGGCGTCATTGGCGCCGTTCTTGATCCAGAAGACGATCACACCGCCCGCGGGGATCGTCGCATTCCGGACGGTCGCCGGCCACAGCGTCGTCGAGGAGTTGGTCAGGTCGGCCAGCGGGTACAGGTACTTCAGGGTGTAGTCCGAGAAGTCGACGGGTGCGCTGGTGGCGTTGTAGACCTCGATGAACTCGTACGCGTCGGAGCCGCCCATGTTGGACGTATCGGGCGCCACCTCGGTGACCTGCAGGGGCGCCGTCACGAGGTCGGCGTCGGGCTGCGGGTCGAACGGGGCCGGAACGAGGGTGTCTGCCGGAATGACGCCCGGCGTCGGGGCGACCTGTGTCGCGAGCACCGCCATCATCGTCTCGGTGAGGCGTGCGGGCAGGCGGTAGTCCACACTCAGGGCGCTCCCCACCTCCCCGGCGGCGTACCAGGCCTCCGTGATGACCTCCTCGCCCGAGACGAGACGGATGCCGCGGCCCCCGCCGTTGGCGAACCCGGACTGGCCGGTGATCGGGATCACCGTGAGATCGGCATCCGCGCCGTAGAAAGTGCGGAAGTCGGCAGCGGTGTAGCCGTCGGTGTTGGGCGAGTACTGCAGCCACAGCACCGCGGCCTCGCCGGCGGGGATGACGCTGCCCGCGGGGACCTCGAGCGCCTTGGCGTTCGAGACGTAGTCGTAGACGACGCTCGTGCCCGTCGCCGTGAGGTCGATGTCGTGGTCGGTGGTGTTGTAGACCTCGACGTACTCCCACCGGTCGGTGCCGGCGTTGTCGGGCGCGAACTCGGTGATGACGAGGTCGCGCGGGGCGATCTCGACGACCGGCTCGGGCTCCTCGGCCACGAGTGCCTCGGGCACGATCGCGCCGGGGGTGGGAGCGGAGCGGGTCTCGAGGACAGCCGCCGAGATTCCGGATGCCGGCACCTGGAAGTGGACGCTGAGGTCTGCTCCCGCGGCCCCGACGGGCACGAAGGAGCGCGCGATCTCGACGTCATCCGCGCTCAGCCGGACCCCGCGGTCGCCACCGTTGGCCATCCCCGCCTGGCCGGTGACGCGCACGACGTCGTACCCCAGCTCGGGCTGCGTCGCGGCGAAGTGCGCTCGGAAGTCCTCGACCGTCTTGGCGAAGCTGTCGACCGTCGAGGTGGCGTAGCTCAACCAGAGGACGATCGTCTCCCCTGCCTCAACCGTCGTGCCCGGCGCGACGGTCAGCGGCACGTCCGAGGCGGTGTCGTCGCTGTCGGCGTAGATGTACGACAGCTCGATGCCCTCAGCGCTCAGGTCGACCGCGGTGCCTCCCGCGTTGTGGACCTCGATGAACTCGAAGTCGTCGTACCCGGAGTTATCGGGCGCGATCTCGGTGATCAGCAGGCTCGGCGTCTCGGGAGCTGCAGCAGCGGGAGCGGCGACCACAAGAGGTGTCACCAAGACTGCGGCGGCGGTGAGGAGGGAGAAGGGGCGGAACAGGCGTGCGGGGGTGGAGAGGGGCATGAACAGCTTTCGTCTGGAGCAACCCTGCGAACCTATGAAGCCCACGTGACCACCGGCGACGCCCGGGTGAACACGGCGTAACCAGCGGGTGAGATCTCGGTGCGCTACGGGTGCGGCCAGCTCTACGGATGCCCCGCGAGCCGAGCGGCGACTACTCCACCGTGACGGACTTGGCGAGGTTGCGCGGCTGGTCGACGTCCAGCCCCTTGGCCGTCGCGAGTCCCATCGCGAAGATGTGCAGCGGCACGACAGCCAGCAGCGGCTCGAAGAGCGGGTCGGCCAGCGGGATGCGCAGCACCTCGTCGGCGTAGGGCAGAACAGCGGCGTCGCCCTCTTCCGCGACGGCGATGATGCGGGCGCCGCGCGCGCGGATCTCCTGGATGTTGGAGACGACCTTGGAGTGCAGCAGCGGCGAGTGCCGCGGGGACGGGACGATGACGAACACCGGCTGACCCGGCTCGATGAGCGCGATCGGGCCGTGCTTGAGTTCCCCGGCCGCGAAGCCCTCGGCGTGGATGTACGAGATCTCCTTGAGCTTGAGCGCACCCTCGAGCGCGATCGGGTAACCGACGTGCCGACCGAGGAACAGCACCGACTGCGTGTCGGCCATCCACCGGGCGAACTGCTCGATGTGCTCTTGCTCGCCCTCCAGCACGCGCGCGATCTTGGTCGGAACCGCCTCGAGCTCGAGCACCTGCTGCCGGATCTCGGTGTCGCTGAGCGTGCCACGGACATGCCCGATGTGCAGTGCGAGCAGATAGAGCGCGGTGATCTGCGCGACGAACGCCTTCGTCGAGGCGACCGCGACCTCGGGGCCGGCGTGCGTGTAGACGATCGCGTCGGACTCGCGGGGGATCGTCGCGCCCTGCGTATTGCAGATCGACAGGGTCTTGGCTCCCCGCTCTCGGGCGTACTTGACCGCCATGAGCGTGTCCATCGTCTCGCCGGACTGGCTGATCGAGACGACGAGGGTGTCGGGGCCGATCACGGGATCGCGATAGCGGAACTCGTGCGCCAGCTCGACATCCGCCGGCACTCGCGCCCACTGTTCGATGGCGTACTTGCCGACCATGCCGGCGTAGGCGGCGGTGCCACAGGCGACGATGATGACCCGGGTGATGCCCGCGAACAGATCGTCGAGACCGTCGAGTTCGGGAATCGACACGAGACCGTCGCGGACGCGGCCACGCACGGTGTTCGCGACAGCTTCCGGCTCCTCCGACACCTCCTTGGCCATGAACGATGACCATCCGCCCTTGTCGGCGGCCGCGGCATCCCACAGCACTTCGAAGGGCTCGACGCCGACCGGGTTGCCGTCGAAGTCGGTCACCTCGACGCCGGCGGGCGTGATGGCGACGATCTCGTCCTGACCGATCGCGAGGGCCTGGCGCGTGTGCTCGACGAACGCGGCGACGTCGGAGGCGAGGAAGTTCTCTCCCTCGCCGAGGCCGATCACGAGCGGGGAGTTGCGACGCGCCCCGACGACGAGGCCCGGGTTGTCGCGGTGCATCGCGAGGAGCGTGAACGCCCCGTCGAGGCGGCGGACGACGGCGCGGAACGCGGCGACGAGATCCCCCTCGTGGGCACGGTACTCCCGGCCCAGCAGCACCGCCGCCACTTCGGTGTCGGTCTCGCTGCGGAACTCGTAGCCCTCCTCGCGGAGCTCATCCTTGATGCCGGCGAAGTTCTCGATGATGCCGTTGTGGATCAGCGCGAGCTTGTCGTCGTCGGCGAGGTGCGGGTGGGCGTTGGCGTCGGTGGGTCCGCCGTGGGTGGCCCAGCGGGTGTGGCCGATGCCGGTCGTACCGGCCGGAAGCGGATGCTCGCTGAGGTCGTTCCGCAGCACGCTGAGCTTTCCGGCGCGCTTGCGCATCCCGAGGTGGCCCTCCGCGTCGATGACGGCGATGCCGGCCGAGTCGTACCCGCGGTACTCCAGGCGCGACAGTCCGGCGATGAGGATGGGCTGGCTCTCACGGGGCCCGACGTAGCCGACGATTCCACACATTCCACACATGGTACGGGGCATGGATGCCGTCATCCTGCGTCGCCGCCGGGAATACGGTCCGCGGCACGCTTCGAGCGTCTCGACCGACCTCCCCGCGGGACGCTTCGAGCGTCTCGACCGACCTATCCGCGGGACGCTTCGAGCGTCTCGACCGACCTATCCGCGGGACGCTTCGAGCGTCTCGACGATGTCCCGGACGACGTCGTCGTTCTCGAACAACCGGTCGTGCGCGCAGGGGCCCGCCAGCGGCGGGATGCCGCCGAAACGATCGGCGATGTCACCGAACTGCGCCGCGCCGTCGGTCGTCGTGAGATCGATCGAGACCTCGCAGCGCGCGATGAAGGTCGATGCGGCGTCCGCGGTCGAGGAACTGACCTCCACGATCCCGTCGCCCGCCTCGATCGTCTCGTCGACGGCCGGGGCCAGATCGAATCCGAACCCGCGCGCCAGGTCGCGCATCGCCGTGAAGGCCTCGGGCGGCACGAGCCCCGAGGTGAGGTGGATGCGGTAGTCGCCCGCGATGGCGTGGATGCGCAGACTCGTCGGCCAGGCGGGCACGCTCGACAGTTCGACCGACCCCGCCCGCAGGGCCTGGCCACCGTCTCCCGCGACCGCGAACACCGTCCGCACGCTCGGCGGGATGTCGCACCCGACACGCGCGTCCGACTCCATCTCGCGGTTGCAGATGCCGACGATCGCCGGCAGGGCGATCTGCGCGAGCACGGATGCCGACGAGAACACCGCCTCCGTCGCCTCACCGATCCCCGAGACGACGGAGGCGACCTCGGACCCCTCGTTCGGCGTCGCGACGGTGATGACCTGCCCGACGTGCACGGTGACGCCCTCGTCGCTGCCACCGAGGGCATAGCGCAGGGCGAGCCCGCCCATCGAGTGCGCGACGATGTCGACCTTCTCCCCCGACAGAGCCGCGAGGCATTCGATCGCGCCCGCCAGCGCCGGCGAGGTGGCCGTGTGGCCGACCCAGAGCGCGGCGATCGAGGAATAGTCGAAGGCGAAGACCGATGTGTCGGGCAGTTCCGTGAGTCGCTCCTGCAGCGAACGCAGATCCACCGCGGGCTCGCCGTCCGATGACCACTCCACAGGGCGCGAGAACGGAGAGTTCGCGATCCCGGTGCTCGTCGTGACGGGGCGAGGCCCTGCCTCGGCCTCGGGCATGGCGGTGCTGAGCCATCCGTGTACCAGCAGCACGGGGTTTCGGACGGGGTCGCCGTCGGTCCCCGTGAGCCGGATGAGATACGGGGACGTTCCCGACAGGCAGGATGCGGCATCCGTCACGGTGCCCGGCGCGGGGGCGGTGCTGGACACCATCGGACGGGCGGCGGCGGAGACGATCGCGGCGACGGATGCGGCAGAGACCGCCGGATCGGCCTGCGCCGCGGACGCCAATCCGGGAACTCCGATCAGCGCCCCTGCCGCTATCGCCGACAGGAACGTCACGCCGAAAGAGCGCGCGTACCTCTTAGGGTGCAGCGCTTTCATACGGCCCCCGGTGACCACCCCGCATAGTTCATCTTTATCATGACGATCGGCGTGTCGCGATATCGGGGTGCGCGGGGGCGGTATGGGACCGCTCTCAGCTCGAGAGCGTTGGCGACTGCGTCAGATCACACCTTGCGAAGCAGCACCCGGTCGACGGCGTGGTCGGCAGCTTTCTGCAGGACTAGTGTCGCCCGATGCTTGGTCGGGAGGACATTCTCGATGAGGTTCGGCAGGTTGATCTCGTTCCAGAACCCCAACGCGGTCTCGACGGCAGTCTCGTCGGTGAGGTCCGAGAACACGTTGAAGAAGGATCCCGGATCCGCGAACGCGCTGTGCTTGAGCGCGAGGAACCGGTCCACGAACCACTGGGTGATGTGCTCGGGGTCGGCATCCACGTAGATCGAGAAGTCGAAAAGGTCGCTGACGGCTACCTCGTTCGGCGAGGGCGGCGGCTGCAGCACGTTCAGCCCCTCGACGATCACGACGTCCGGCCGGCGCACCGTGATGACGGCATCCGGGACGATGTCGTACTTCATGTGGGAGTAGAACGGAGCGCGCACTTCGGGCGCTCCGCTCTTGACGTCGGTGAGGAACTGCACGAGTGCGCGCCGGTCGTAGGACTCCGGGAACCCCTTGCGGTGCATGATGCCGCGACGCTCGAGTTCGGCGTTGGGGTAGAGGAAGCCGTCGGTTGTCACGAGCTCGACGCGGGGGGTGTCGGGCCAGCGGCTCATGAGTTCGCGCAGCAGACGGGCGATCGTGGACTTTCCGACCGCGACCGACCCGGCCACGCCCACGACGAACGGGGTCGTCGTGTCGGCCTCCTGCAGGAATGCGCTCGTGTCGGCGCCGATCCGGCGGGTGGCGCCGGCGTACAGGCTCAGCAGGCGACTGAGCGGAAGGTAGACCTCGCGGACCTCGTCGAGATCGAGGCGGTCGCCCAGTCCCCGCAGCGACACGATCTCGGTCTCGGTGAGGGGCTGGCGCATGTCAGCGGCCAGCCGCGCCCAGTCGTGTCGCAGGATCTCTCGGTACAGCTGTGGATTCAGCTGCTCGCGGGCGTCGAGGGCGGCGGCATCGCTGGGCACGGGGCCATCGTATCCCCGCACACGCGATCCTCCTGCACCTGCGGGCAGCTCGAGTCCGCATCGGCTCAGTACACTGTGGCTCGTCGGAGCACGTCGACGCCGAGGTCGCCGCAGGAGGAGACGGAGGTTGTGCGTGGACGACGAGTCGATCATCAGGCGAGCGCGGTGGGCCCGGCGTGCTGCTCTCGGCATCCTGAGTGCTCTCGCGCTCGTGGGACTCGTCGGGCTTCCGCTGTATGTCTTCCCGCCGACCCCGACGCCGCCGAAGGCCGATCTGATCTACGTGATCGGACCGCCCACGGCGCCCCGGATCGCGGATGCCGAGAGCCTGCGGGAACGCGGCGTCGCCGACGAGGTGCTCGTGTCCGTTCCGCCGTCGGGCGCCGATTCCGCCGATGACCTCGCCTACTGCTGGCGCTCCTACGTCACCTGCCGCACTCCCGATCCGTTCACGACGCGAGGCGAAGCGGCGATGCTCGAGGCGTACGCCGCGGCGGGAGACGACGTCATCGTCCTGACATACACGCCGCACGTCCTGCGCACGAGCTACATCTTCGGGCTGTGCGCGGATGCCGCGACCACCGTGATCCCCGTCGACGAGCACCTCACCCTGTCGCGGTGGATCTACAACTACGCCTACCAAACTGCCGCGTTCGTGAAGGCGTGGATCCTCGGCTGCGCCGAGCCGCCCGCGGACGCCCTGACCTGAGCGTGGTCTGGGCCCTGGTCTGGGCTCACCCTCCCCGGCGCCGGTCGGCGGCCCGATCCGCACCACCGATAGGCTGTCCCCCGTGCGTCTGGGAGTTCTCGACATCGGTTCGAACACCGTGCATCTTCTCGTTGCCGACGCGCACCCCGGCGGCCGCCCCCTGGCGACCACCAGTCACCGCTCCGTCCTCCGGCTCATGACTTACCTGACGGCGGATGGCGCAATCAGTGAGGCCGGAATCCGAGCACTGGTGAAGGCGGTCGCGCAGGCCCGCACCGTCGCCGAGAGCGAGAACGTCGACGAGTTCCTCGCGACGGCGACGTCGGCCGTGCGCGAGGCGACGAACGGACCGGAGGTCATCGCCCGCATCGAGGAGGCGCTGGGTCAGCCGCTCCAGGTGCTCGGCGGGGTCGCCGAAGCCCGGTTCACGTTCCTCGCCGTCCGCCGCTGGTTCGGGTGGTCCGCCGGTCAGATCCTGCTCTTCGACATCGGCGGCGGGTCCCTGGAGATCGCAGCGGGCGCCGACGAGCTTCCCGATGAGGCGGCATCCGTTCCCCTCGGTGCCGGACGGATGACCCTCGCCTACCTTCCCGACGATCCGCCCGGCGAGGAGGCTGTCGATCGGCTGCGCGCCCACGCCCGCCAGACGCTCAAGCCGCTCGCCAAGACGTTCGGTGCGCTTCCCCGCCCGGACCACACCGTCGGCTCCTCCAAGGCGATCCGGTCGCTGGCCAAACTCGTCGGCTACCCGCTTCCAGGATGGTCCGGAAGCGAACGGATGATGCTCCCTCGCGCCGCACTCGGGTCGTGGATTCCGCGGCTGGCGCGGATCCCGGCATCCGCCCGGCAAGAGCTTCCCGGAATCACCGCCGACCGCACCTTCCAGATCGTCGCCGGCGCGGTCGTCCTGCACGAGGCGATGCGGGCGATGGATGTCGACGAGCTCGAGGTGAGCCCGTGGGCGCTGCGCGAGGGCGTGCTGCTGCGGTACATCGAGTCCATGGGCTGGGGCTGATCCCTCCCCCTCCCCCTCGAGGGCGCGAACCCACAGCTCCGGTTGCGAACACACACCCCTGCGCTGCCGAAACATGAGGGTTCGGCGCCGGACTTGTGGGGTCGGCGGGCGGGCTGGGCTGATCAGGCTCGGCAGCGCGACGGGGTCCGCTAACGCAACGGCGCATACCGTGCCCGACACGCCGGCCCCAGGACGCAGCCCGCGGCGTGTCGCCGGATACCTGCGCCGTTGGACCTCAGGGCCGCCCGGACCCACCCGCCGGAACGCTGCCTCCAGTCGCCGTCGTCGTGTCGGCGCCTCTGCGCGTCCTCTACACACGAATCCCCGAGCGCGCGGAGGCAGCACAGGGATCTCGACCGTTGCCTACTCTTCAACGGTCGACGCCGATGGGCGCACGTGCGCGCGGACGCGGCGGTGCGGCGGCCGGGATTGAGGAGTTAGCCCCCGCGCGCCGCTGCGCCGCCTCACCACGCCCGTCACACCCGCCACGCCGGGGACGGATGCCCGTTCCGGTGTCAGGAGGGCAGGCTCAGCCGCTCGCGGACGACGTCGGCGAGCGCTTCGGCGTGGGCGTGGGCGGTTTCGGCATCCGCCGCTTCGACCATGACGCGTACGAGCGGCTCGGTCCCCGAGGGGCGCAGCAGCACGCGGCCCGACAGCCCCAGGGCGGCGGATGCTCGCGCAACGGCCTCCTGCACGGTCTCGTCTGTCGCCACCAGCGAACGGTCGACTCCCGTCACGTTCACGAGCACCTGCGGGTAGACGGTCATGATCGAGGCGAGTTCGGCGAGCGAGCGCCCCGTCCGCGCCATCTCCGACATGAGGTGCAGGCCCGTCAGCAGTCCGTCTCCGGTGGTCGCGAACCGCGACATGATGACGTGGCCCGACTGTTCGCCGCCGAGCGCGAAGCCGCCCTCGTTCATCCGCTCGAGTACGTACCGGTCGCCCACGGCCGTCTGTTCGACACGGATGCCGTGAGCGGCCATCGCCCGGTGTAGACCGAGGTTGCTCATGACGGTCGCCACGAGCGTGTCGGCGGTGAGTTCCCCGCGCTCCTTGAGCGCGACGGCGAGGATCGCCATGATCTGGTCGCCGTCGACGACGGTGCCCTCGGCCGTCACGGCCAGGCAGCGGTCGGCGTCGCCGTCGTGGGCGATGCCGAGGTCGGCGCCGTGCGCGACGACCGCGGCCGCGAGCTGGTCGAGGTGGGTCGACCCGACACCATCGTTGATGTTCAGTCCGTCGGGATCGGCGCCGATGACGGTCACGCGCGCTCCGGCATCCGAGAAGGTCTGCGGCGAGACCCCGGATGCCGCGCCGTGCGCGCAGTCGAGCACGACGTGCAGACCCTCGAGGCGATGCGGCAGGGACTGCAGCAGGTGCAGCACGTAGCGGTCCTCCGCATCCGAGAACCGAGCGATCCGACCCACGGCGGCGCCGGTCGGTTGCAGCTTGTCACCGCTCATGGCGGCTTCGATGCGCTGCTCGACGACGTCGGGCAGCTTCACCCCGCCGCGCGCGAAGATCTTGATTCCGTTGTCGGGGGCAGGGTTATGGGATGCCGAGACCATGACGCCGAAGTCGGCATCGTGGTCGCCGACGAGGTACGCCAACGCCGGGGTCGGCAGCACGCCGGCATCGAGCACATCCACGCCAGAGGAGGCAAGGCCTGCCGAGACGGCGGCGACAAGGAACTCCCCCGACACGCGCGGATCGCGTGCGACGACAGCGGTGAGCCGCTTACCCGCCGCGCGGCGGGCCTCAGCGGTGCGCCCCTGGCCCAGGACGACGGCGGTCGCCTGGGCCAGGGAAAGTGCGAGATCGGCGGTGAGGGCGCCATTGGCGAGCCCTCGCACGCCGTCCGTGCCGAAAAGCGGCATGGTACGCGCTGCGCGAAGCGATTAACGCTTCGAGTACTGCGGAGCCTTGCGCGCCTTCTTGAGACCGGCCTTCTTGCGCTCCTTCACGCGGGCGTCGCGCGAGAGGAAGCCGGCCTTCTTGAGAGCCGGGCGGTTGTTCTCGGCGTCGATCTCGTTGAGAGCGCGCGCGATCCCGAGGCGCAGGGCGCCCGCCTGGCCCGAGGGGCCGCCACCCTGGATGCGGGCGATGACGTCGTAGGCGCCGGTGAGGTTCAGCAGCGTGAACGGGTCGGTCACGAGCTGCTGGTGCAGCTTGTTCGGGAAGTAGTTCTCGAACGTGCGGCCGTTGACGGTGATCGTGCCGGTGCCCGGGACCAGGCGCACGCGCGCGATGGCCTCCTTGCGGCGCCCGACGGCTGCGCCGGGCACGTTGAGCACGGGGCGCGCGGCCTCGACGGCCTCGACGTCGACGGCGGATTCGGTGGTGTAGCTGGTGGGCTCGGTTGCGGTGATGTCGTTCGCCACGAGTATGTCCTTCTGGGTCTGTCCGGCGCTTACTGGGCGACCTGGTCGAGCGTGTACGTCTTGGGCTGCTGAGCGGCGTGCGGGTGCTCGGCACCCGTGTACACCTTCAGCTTGGACAGCTGCTGGCGACCCAGGCTGTTCTTGGGGAGCATGCCGCGGATGGCCTTCTCGACGGCGCGGACGGGGTTCTTCTCGAGCAGCTCGCTGTACGAGACGGCCTTCAGGCCGCCCGGGTAACCGGAGTGGCGGTAGGCCTTCTTCTGCTCGAGCTTCTGGCCGGTGAGGGCGACCTTGTCGGCGTTGATGATGATGACGTGGTCGCCGCTGTCGACGTGCGGCGCGAAGGTGGCCTTGTGCTTGCCGCGCAGGAGCGCTGCGGCGTGGGAGGCGAGGCGGCCGAGAACGACGTCGGTGGCGTCGATCACGAGCCATTCGCGCTGGATTTCGCCAGCCTTGGGGGTGAATGTGCGCGTCACGATAGTGCTGCTTTCTGGTTCGAACGGAGGAGTTCGTGAATCCCGCTCCGGGGTGGTTCCGAGGCCGAAGGCCGCCGAACACGCCAGTGGAGGGCTCACGTTCGCAGGTGTCTGCCGCAGTGAGGCAAGCACCAAAGGGATAGCTTACGGCATCCGGATGCTGCGCGCGAACCATCCGCGCCGTGCCCGTGGTACCAGCCCTGTCGCAACGGCGCACCCCGACCGCGACACGCCGCAGGCGTGGCGGCGGCGCCGGCGTGTGCGCCAAACGGTGCGCCGTTGCGACCTAGCATCCCGGTCGCTCCCGGCGCTTTTCGTCGGCACCCGAACTCGCGAGAGGTTACCCTGGCGCTCATGCCTCCTGCCCTGCGTCGTCGACTGGGACGGGGGGCACTGGTTCCGGCGGCCCTGAACCTTGTCGGGATCGGGGCAATGACGGCGCCCGCGATTACCGGTCTGCCGCTGGCTGTTGATCTTCTCGCTCCCCCGACAGAGCGAACCGGCATCCTCGCGCTGGCTGTGACCCTTGGCGCGGTGGCGGCGACGATCGCCAATCCTCTCTTCGGGGCACTCTCAGACCGCACGCGCTCGCGGCTCGGGGCGCGGCATCCGTGGATCATCGGCGGCGCCGTCTTCGGGCTCGCTTCGACCGCCCTGCTCGTGGTCGCGCCCTCGATCGGGATCCTGTTGACGGCGTGGGTTCTCGTGCAGGTGTCCTACAACGCACTCCTTGCAGCGGCGGCGGGCCTTCTGGCTGACGCCGTTCCGGATGCCGAGCGTGGGCGGGCGTCGGGAGCTTTCTCTGCTGCGGCGTTCCTCGGCACCGTCCCTCCCCTGCTCTTGTCGAGTGTTCTTCCTGATCACATCGGAACGGTGACGATGTCCATGTCGCTTGTGGCAGTAGCCATTGCCGTCATCGCGGCAGCGATGCTCCCGCCGCGCGCCGTGATGGCGAAGCAAACCCCGGATGCCGGACCTGGCGGCATCGGCTCGATCCGCCGATTCGCCCCGGTGTGGGTCAGCCGGTTCATCCAGTCGGTGGCGTTCGGTCTCGTGACCTCGTTCATGCTCTACCTCGTGGCAGACCGAATCACCGGAACGGCGGGCGGCGCCACCGCGCTCACATCGCTGTCGACGCTGGCGGGCGGCGCGGCGATCGTCGGCGCAGCCCTCGCCGTCGGCTGGGTCGCCGACCGGATCGATCCGCGCATCCTGCTCGCTGCCTCGGCTCTCCTCCTGGCGATCGCAGCAATCGTTCGGGCGGGCGCCGGGAGCGCGCCGGCCCTGGTGGTGAGCGCGGTTCTGGGCGGGATCGCCATGGGGATGTTCCTAGCGGTGAATCTCACGACAGCGCTGGGTCGCATCCCCGTCGGCGCCGGCGGCCGATATCTGGGCGCCTTGAATATCGCCGATACGTTGCCCCAGATCATGGTCCCGAGCATCGCCGCCTGGCTGCTCACCCTCGGCGGCTCGGATCCGATCTCGGGCGCCGCCGACAACTTCACGGCCCTGTGCGTAGGCGCCGCCGTGGTGAGCCTCGCCGGCTTGGCGGTCCTACCCTTCCTGCGGTCCGCGAGCGTCAAGGTCGTCGAAGCCGGTGTCGACGCCCGGCCGTACGAGCCCCCAGGCCGCGAGCACGCGTAGCGCGTCGGTTCGGGTGTTCACGCCGAGCTTGCGGTAGAGCGCACGCAACTGGGACTTGACGGTGTTGGGCGAGACGTTGAGGGCGGCGGCGATCTGCGACACACCCTCATGGCGGCCGAGTTCGCTGGCAACGGCCAGTTCACGGGATGTGAGTCGTGGAGCCACACCCGGGGATGGAATCATCCCCCAGCCCCGGGCTCGCTCCACCCGCCTCGCGAAGGCGCGCTGCGCGAGGCGATGTGCGCTGGTGGCCAACTTCTCGAGTGCGGCATCCGGCACCAGCGCCAGGGCGAGCATCTGCGCGTTTTCAGCGAGCGCAGCGTCGGCTCGCTGGTTCGCGGCGCGAGCATGCGCATCGTCTTGTCCCAGGACAGCGACGGCAGCAGCGGTGAGGGCGAGGTGTTCGGCGCGCGTCCGCGCCGACATGGCTTCACCCGGGGCCGCGGTGAGGAGCCGGAGCGCGCGCTCGGGGTCATCGCCGGTGAGAGCAATGCGCGCGCGGCTCACGGCGGTGCGCGGGTCACCGGCACGGCCGAGGATTCGCTCAGCGCCTGAGAGGTCCCCTGCCGCGAGAGCGGCCAGCGCGCTGGTGTGTCGCAGCCGATCGCCCGTGAAATGTGACACTGCCCGCCGGGCCCGCTGTGCGCTCGCGATGCTCCGGATGCGCTCGCGAGCGGTGTCGGCTCGGTGAAGACGCAGTTCGATGAGGACGTCCACGTGCAGGAGTGGGGCCCAGTGCTCGATCGTCTCGCGATGCTCGTCGAGTGTGTGCAGGTGAGCCTGTGCCGTTGCGGCGTCCCCGGACTCGAGAGCGATCAGCGCATGCGCCAGTTGGAGGAAGCTCCCGGGGTAGCCGGTCTTCCACCGGTCGGGCCACTCGCGCGATTCGGCTCGATCCGCGACGGCGCGTGCCTGCGTCATCTCTCCGTTCAGCGCATGCGTGCCGGCTAGGAGCGCGAGTCCCTGGAGTCCGGCTCGATACCCCCCGGCGTCGCTGGCGGCGATGGCCTGCCGGAAACTGGCAATGGCCCGGGGGACATCACCGCTGTAGAGCAGGCTCGTCCCGATCTGATTCCAGACACTGGGCTCGTTGCGCCCCAGCCGTGAGCGGTCGCTGGGGGACAGCGCCTCGATTGTATCGAACGCCTTCCGCGCCGCCTTTCCACCGTCCCTGCCGGAGACACGTTGCGCCACGGATTCGAGCGTGCCCAGAAGCACGCGGTCCGCGGGGTCTCGGGTCGCCGACCGCTGGCGGGATCCGTAGGCCGCCAGGAGGAAGTACTCGAGCGCGCGCAGCCGGTGATCGGGTCGCGCGTTGGCGATGAGCGCCAACAGGGTGGTCACGAGGGGAAGGCGACCGAGCGTGGTGAGCGGAACGTCGCGAAACAGCTGGCTGATCTGCCCGCCATACGGGAGCAACTCGCTCGACGAACGCCGCACGATGTCGGTCACGAACGGCCAGTCCCGTTGGGTGGTTGCCCTCCGCAACGCCTCGAACGGTCGGCCGTGCTCGCTCTCCCAGCGCGCAATTGAGAGTTCGAGTTCCCGAAGCCGCTCTGCCTGCATGTTGCGGCGAGCGGATGCCGAGAGTGCCCGCTGCGCGAACGGCGACGGTTCGAACAGGGCGGCAGCCTCCCGCCGGAGGCCGTGGCTGCCGTGCCCACGCCACTGACCGAGCCCTTCCCGCTCCGCGCGGTCGAGGAGTGCTGCGGCATCGGCTTCTCCGGTCAGGCGGACAGCGAGCTCGATGTCGACGGCATCCGCGAGACAGATCGCTTCGAGGAAGTCGATGAACCGCGAGTCCCAGGACGGCCTTCGGATGCGCAGGAACGAGTCGACGATCTCCGAGACGCGAGACGAGTCGATCTCCCGCAGGGTCCGGTCGCCGCCGCGCCCTCCCGTCGCGCTCTCGTCGAAGGTCAGCAGCCGAGCGAGCCCGGGCGCGCCCCCGTGGTCGAGAACATCCGACACGATCGGAGTGTCTTCATCGGCGTGAAGGAGCGCCGCCGTCTCACCCCGAGTGAGGGCGAGTTCGTCGTCGCGCAGCACGACGACGTCGAGCGCGATCGTGAGGGCGGGCTCGACGAAACCGTTCGCCACGCGGGTGGTGGTGCGCACCGACAGCGATGGCAGATCGTTCAGAAGCCGGATGACGCCGCTGACGGTGTCGGGTTCGAGATATTCGCTCTCATCGATCGCGAGTGCGAGCTCTCCGAGCCGGGCGAGCCCTCGGCGGAGCGTATCCCAGGGCTCGGCGACGAACTGGAAGGCGGCGGGCCCTGCCGCGAGCGGGTTCCCGGAGTCGAGAAGGCCATAGTCGTGGAGGGCCAGGGCGAGGTGGCCCGCGAAGACGGTCGGCGAGCCTCCGCCGTCCGTGACGCGGAGCCAGAGGCCGCGGCGTGGAGTCCGGGCTGCCCACTGGGCCATCGCGACGGTCTTTCCCATACCTGCTGGCGCACACAGCACACCCAGGCCATAGTCTTCCTCGAGAACGGCTTCGAGGCGTGCGCGATCGATCAGCGCGCCGGGAAGGCGCGGAACTCCGGCAAGACCCATCGAATCGACCTCGGCATCGCCACGGGGCGAGGGAGGGCGTGGCGGCGCCTCCCCTAGGATACGGGCCGTCAGAACAGGGGCACAGGCCCCGTAACGGTGCCGCGCACGATTGCTCCGACCAACAGAAGACACGTGCCCAGAAGAAACAGGCTGGCGAACGCGAGGGCCAAGCGCAGATTCGTCATGACGGGCGTGCCTTTCTAGCGCGGATGATCGGTGCGCGGATCCAGACGGCGGGCCGCCACTCGGGGAGATTACGCGGCCCGCCGCTGGAGGGATCTGGGAGTCCCGTGGCGAGCGTAAGCACCCCGCCGTCGAGGTAGGAGCTACCGACCGCGAAATTCGCCCGCCCATTCACCCTGGCGCGGCTGCCCTCAGACCCGCGACCCGGGTGATCTGTCGGGTGAACCTGCGCACCCTGGTTCTCGGCGGCACGGCGGCTTGGCTAGCGTCGACTCGTGCGGCAGCGATCCCTGCCGCGGAGCGCGATCCGATGCGACCTGGAGATCACGCTCGCGATCGCGTGGGGGGCGGCCTTCGGGCCGGAGCGATGGCCGCTTTCCCGAGCGGCCATCGCTCGACCCGTCTCAGCGGCTCACGCGGCGGAACTCACGGGGGTTCGACGCGCACTCTCCAATGCGCTGGGGACACGGGTGCCGCGTCCTAGACTCGTGCCGAATGCGCGTGAAGATGTGCAGGTGACGCCCGATACCCGGCGGGCGGTGGGGGTGAAGGGTTCGCGATGGAGCCGCAGATCGAGGTCACCACTGGGGTGCGCCTTCTCGCGGCCCACGATGCCGGCAATGCGGATGAGGTCGTCGCAATCATCACCCGCTCCCCGCTCGAAGCGTGGTTCGGAGTGCCTCCTGACCAGATGCGCGAGATCCTGCGCGCCATCCCGCCGGATTCGATCCCGGCTGGCAGCGCGGTGCGCGCGTTCCGCCTGTTCCTGAACGGGCCCGTTGTGGCTCACTCAACGACGGACCTTGACCCCAGCGAGATGGCGGCGTCATTCTTCGATGCCCGCGCTCGCGGCGAGGCGCGCGAGGCAGCCGACGTCATGCGACGGGCCTCCGAGTCCCCCCGGATGAATGCGCTGTTCGATGAGACCGCCGGGATGGCGACCTTCCAGGCCGTGCAACTGGGACTGTCACAGATGCTGACAGGCGACCTGGCCGAGGCACTGGCGTCGTTCACGCTCGCGCGCCGGACGCCGCCCCCGGCTCCGCTTACCGCGCTCCTTCGTGACGCATATGTGAAGCCGGCACTCGTACACGCGCTTCACGGCGATCCTCGGACAGCGCGGCGCAAGCTCGCGCTGGCCGCGGAGCTGCCGCGCACCTCCAGCTGGGTCGAGCACGTCATCGACGCGCACGCCGCGCTGGCAGCGGCAGCGGTCGCCGGCGACGGCGGCTTGGATGATGCGGTTGAGCAGGTCGAGCGGATCCCGGTGCCGCTTCTGGGTGAGCTCTGGCCCTACCGCGTGGATGTCCTGTTCCGACTTCATCTGCGTCGCGGGCGACTCGATGAAGCTGAGGCGAGCGTGGCTCGCTTTCAGCCCGCGGCTTCGGGATTCGTTCCCGGCCAGGGCGTGCCCGGAAGTGTGTTCGCGGCGGCTCATGCGACAGCGGCACTCCTGCGAGGCGACGTCCCGCAGGCCCGTGTGCTTCTCAGCGGCATCGATGAGCGCCCGGCGATCTATCGCGTGCTGCGCGAAGCCGTCGCGGTGGGATCCGGCGACTCGGCTGAGGCCATCCGTCGACTGATCGGCCTGCACGCCCAGACCTCTCCCCTGCGTCAACTCGAGTTCCTTCGGGTGACGTTGTTGAGCGCTGCGCTTCTT